>DATFXS010000901.1:0-3354 GCA_035315605.1 Polyangia bacterium | reverse complement strand
ACGTGAACGTCTGCTCATCCAGCCGCGGCGCCAGGTCCCAGGTCAGCACCATGCTGTGCTGCGGTTTCGTCTTCTCGGCCGTCGTCGTGATGACGACCTTGTGCGGCAGGGCCCGGCCCCCCTGTTCGATCCACAGCTCCCAGTCGACGTCCTTCTGCCGGAACGCGAAGTGGTCGCACGTGATCCCCTCGACCTTGGAGGTGCCGATCTTCTTGGCCGTCTGGATCGCGTTGCTTCCGTCCTGCTCGGTGCCCCAGTAGAAGAGGTCGGCGAGCGGCAGGTCGAAGGCGTACTTCTTCTCCAGCACGTCCTTCAAGTCGTCGAGGGTCCCGGGCGCGGGGAACGCGGCGTAGTAGCCGACCCGCTCGCTGTAGACCGTGAAGGTCTTGCCGTCGTAGTAGACGCGCTCGTTGCGCCGGTCGCCGGCGATGTCCATGCGCATCCGGTCTGGACGGCGCACCTTCAGCTCGACCGCGCCGCCGAACTGCACCTTCTGTCCGGATCCGATGACGTCGTCGGTGGTCATCTTCGCCTGCACGACGAAGGCCTGCTGGCCCCGCAGGAACGCCCCCATCTTGTGCAACGCCGAGATCGCCTCCGGATCGATGGCCGGCTTGGCCGTGTCTTTGGCGTGCGCGGGCGACGCCGCCGCGAGCGCGAGGATCGCAAGCGCAGTTGCCGTGGGGTGCCGTCTCATGGTCGCCTCCGGGGACGAGGAAAGTGGCTCGAAAGATGGCAACCCCGCCACGCAGGGACTGTAGGCCGTTCGCGCAAATCGGGTCGCGGGCGTCGTAGGGGGACGCCCGATAAGGCGGCGGCCTTCTTGAGCCTGGCAGCTGCGCCCCCATGCTTGTCATTTCGCGGGAGGTCGCCATGTCGGCGCAGAAGCCATTGCCCAGTACGGCCGAAGCACGCGCGCAGCGGATCGGCATGGAATGGATCCCGGGCGGCACGTTCACCATGGGATCGGACCGGCACTATCGCGAAGAGGGCCCGCGGCACGTCGAGACCGTCGACGGCTTCTGGGTCGATCGCTGGCCGGTCACCAACACGATGTTCCGGCGATTCATCACGGAGACGGGATACGCGACGCAGGCCGAGCGTGCCCCGGATCCGGCGCAGTACCCCGGCGCCGATCCGAAGCTGCTGGTGCCTGCGTCGGTGGTGTTCGTCCAGCCGGCTGCGCGCGTCGATCTACAAAACCACTTCAACTGGTGGGCTTACGTCCCCGGTGCCGACTGGCTTCACCCGAAAGGCCCCGGAAGCTCGATCGCCGGGCTGGACGATCACCCGGTGGTGCACGTCGGGTTCGAGGATGCGGAAGCGTACGCGCGTTGGGCGGGCAAGGAATTGCCGACCGAGGCGGAATGGGAATTTGCGGCGCGCGGCGGCCTGGACGGCGCCGAATACGCGTGGGGAGACCAGCTCGAGCCCAGCGGGAAGCCGATGGCGAACACCTGGCAGGGAGAGTTTCCGATCGAGAACCTGCGAACCGATGGTTACGAGGGCACCTCGCCGGTCGGATCGTTCCCGCCCAACGGGTGGGGCCTCTACGACATGATCGGCAACGTCTGGGAGTGGACGACCGACTGGTACGCGCCCAGGCACGAAGCGAGCGGGCACGCCGGCAGCTGCTGTAGCGTCGACGAGCGGGCCCGCGCGCTCAGCTACGATCCTTGCATCCCGTTGCCGATCCCTCGCAAGGTGATGAAGGGCGGTTCGTTCCTCTGCGCGCCGAACTACTGCCGGCGCTTTCGACCCGCCGCGCGGATGCCGCAGGCGATCGACACATCGACCTGCCACCTCGGCTTCCGCTGCATCGTCCGCCAGCCTTGACGCTGATGTGCAGCTGTTTGCCCTCGCCCCGCGAAGCGGGGAGAGGGTAAGGGAGAGGGGTCACGCGGAGACGAGGCGCTTGGCGATGCGCTTGCCGAGCGCCGACGCAATGGCGCCGCCGCCGGCCGCGAGCACCTTGCGCGACACGTTGGGGGTCCGCTCCGCCACGCGCTCGGGATGGGCGCCGATGCGACGAAGGGCATCGCGCAAACGGCGCACGCGCATCTGGATCGACCGCCGACGGCGCAGGCGCGACGCGACGTAGGCGACGCCGCCCGCGACGATGGCGACCAGCGCGACGCCCACCAGCACCAGCCGGCCGGCGTGATGCCGGAACTGCAGCCTCAGATCGAACGCTTCATGCCGGCGGTGATCGAGCTCGCGGACCAGGATCCCGATCCGCCCGCGGATCTGGTCGACGTCCTGTTCGAGCTGCGCGACCTCTCGCCGCTCGCCGCTCATGCAAAGCGCTCCCGGGCCAGACGAACGTTCGTCTTCAGCTCCTGCCGGCTGTGTTCAAGTGGCCTGCGGATCCGCCGGCGCCAGCTGACGCCTGCGATGGTCGCGGCGGCCAGCGCCACGACACCGCTGACGATCAGGCCGGCGGCCCAGGCCGGAAGCACGAGAGCGAGCGCGAACGCGGCGGTCACCAGCAGCAGCGTCACCGTGATGATCGCGCCGACCGCGGCCAACCCCAGCCCACCCGCGACCTTCGCCTCGGTGCGCGCGTCGGCCTTCAGCTCGGTGCGCGCCAGCTGGACCTGCTTCCGGGCGAGCATACGCGTCTGGACGACGATCTCCTTGACCAGCGCGAACGTCGACAGGCGGGCCACGCGCTCGTCGCGCGGACCGATGATCTCCGTCGCTGGGCGGGTCGCCATGTCACTTCACCAGCTGTTGCGCGTGACGCAGGATCTCGCCCGCCGCCCTGTCGTCATTCGCGCTGATCCGCACCGAGAAGGCGCCGCCCGCGGGCATCACGCTGACCTTCGCGTCGGTCGAGCCGAAGTCGCACTCGCCGGCCGCCACCTGATAGCTCAGCACGCGTTGCAGCCACTCGCGCGTCAGCCCCGGCTGGGCCGGAACGATCACCTCGGCGCCGCGAAACTGTTCGTACGTCGTGTAGCCGGCGTTCTCGACCGTCGTGTAGCGCGCCACCGAGGTGACGGGGAACCGACCGCCCAGGCTGCAGCGGTTGACCTCGGCGCCGCGCGCGCCCGCCCCGGCCGTAACGGCGACGGCCGCAGTCAGCGCGAGCGCACCCACCATCGTTCGAACAAACATGATCCTAATGTAGGTCTGGCTGGCGTCCGGGCCAGCTCGACCGGAATCAGCGGCGCCCGTTGCGGAAGTGCGCGATCGCCGTGGCGGGCGGATTGATCCGCAGGCCGCCGGCCTCGATCACCAGCAGATCCTCTGGCTGCAGCCAGGAGAACACGCCCCCGACCGACGCGAGCAGCGGCAGACCGGCGGACCGCACCAGCGCCGCGGCGGCGCTCTCCTCGCGTAGGTCGCCCT
>DATFXS010000900.1:0-6690 GCA_035315605.1 Polyangia bacterium | reverse complement strand
CGGAACCAGGAAGAACAGGACGTTCCGGAATAGACCGACGGTCACGGTGGCCGCCGCCTTGCGCAGGAAGTTGCGCCAGCGCGCGTGCGGCTCGTCGGGCTTCGCCTCGGGCAGCCATTCGCCCAGGCCCGCCGCCAGCGCCCACGCCACCACCAGCAGCGCCACCGCCTTCGGCGCGAACGCGACCGTATGCTTCGCGTACTCCTGGGACAGGATGCCGAGGCCGAGAGCGATCGCCGGCGCCAGCTGCTCCAGCACTCTGCGCCAGGGGATGTGGGCGAGCCACTCGCGGAACGACGCCGCCGGTGGGGCAGGGGCAGGCGGGACCGGGACGGGGACTTCGCCGGGCACGGGAATCTCCAACTCGCCCATGGCGTCATTAGATACCACGGCGGCCGTCGCACCGACCCTCTCCCGCAAGCGGGAGAGGGACAGGAAAAGCGGAGATCAGCTGGTCGCTTCGCGCAGCCGGTAGCCGACGCCCGGCTCGGTCTGCAGGAGGCGCGGCCGCGCCGGCTCCACCTCGATCTTGCGCCGCAGCTGAGCCATGTAGACGCGGAGGTAGTGAGTCTCGCCGGCGTGGCCCGGTCCCCACACCTCCTTCAGGATCTGGCCGTGGGTCAGCACGCGGCCGGCGTTCTGCGCCAGCAGCGTCAGCAAGCGGTATTCGATCGGGGTCAGGTGGACCTCGGCGTCGTTCAGCTTCACCTCGCGGCGCGCAAGATCGATGCGCAAGGGACCGATCTGGATGATCGGCTCCGGCGCGCCCCCCGTCTGCTGGGCGTGGCGCAGCGCCACCCGCATCCGCGCCAGCAGCTCGCCGACGCCGAACGGTTTGGTCAGGTAGTCGTCGGCGCCCGCGTCCAGCACCCCGACCTTGTCCGCCTCGCGCCCGCGCGCGGAGATGATGATGATCGGCACGCGCGACCACTCGCGCAGCCGGCGCGTCACCGCGATGCCGTCCTCGTCGGGCAGGCCCAGGTCCAGCAGGATCAGCTCCGGCCCGCGGCTGGTCGCCAGCGCCACCGCCTCGGCCGCCGACGTCGCCTCGCACAGGTCGTACCCGTGGGACACCAGCGACGCGCGCAGGAACCGCCGCATCTGCGGCTCGTCCTCGACGACCATGACCAGCGGTCCGGGGGCGCTCATGACCTGCGCTCGTACTCTACATCGGGACCCGTTATGGCGGCGGGCCGAGATCCCGCTTCAGCGCGGCGCAGCGGCGCCGGTGCTGCCACTCGCGTGCGGCGGTCAGCCCGAGCGCGATCGTGCAGGCCAGCCACCCGGCCAGCGCGACCGAGCGAAAGCTCGTGCTGCGGCCGTCCGCGGAGCGCGCCACCAGGAAGCCGAGCGGGAGGCTGGCGGCGGCGAGCAGATGGATCAGGAGATCGCGCAGCGCCTGGGCGCGCTCGAGCGCGATCTGCGACTGCAGGAAGCTGCGCAGCTTTCTGCCGTCGGGATCCTTTTGCGGCGAGACACCGACCACGACGAAGCCGTCGTCCATCGGGGTCGAACCGTATCCTGCCAGCGCTCAAGGTGGGATCAAAAGACAAGTGCGAGACGTCAAGATGGCGTAAGCGGAGCGACGGTCCGCAGCCCGCTGCCCGTCTGCCGCGTGACGTCGGCCAGCAGGCGCGCGCCGGGGAAGGTGGTGGGCGGCCGTTTTTCCTTCGACGCCGCCAGGTCGAGCTCGACGGGCAGCACGATCATCGGAACGCCACGCTGTTGCAGGCGGCGCTGGATCACGAGCGCCGTCTGGTTGTGGAGCAGCCGGTTCCAGACCGTGTCCTCGGCGAAGATGATCTGGCCCGCCACGACGACGACCTTCGGGTACCACTGCACCAGGCCGACCGCGAGCTGCTCGGCCTCGACCGCCACCTCGGTCCCGACGGCGTAGGCGCTGCTCGACGGCAGCCCCAGCGCGGTCGCGAAGCGCTCGTACTCCGCGAGCGCGGCGCGCGTGCGCTCCTCCAGCGCGGGGATCTCCTCGGCGCCCTTGAACACATCCGAATCGACGACCGCCACGCTGACGAAGACGACCCCCTGGAAGTGCCCGGGGAACATGCGCAGCAGCGTCAACAGCGCGTGGCGCCCGAGGCCGCCGTAGCCGCCCACCAGCAAAACCGCGATCGGCCGGCCCGGGTCCAGCTCCATGCGCGTGCCGTCGTGCGGGTGCGGGTACAGCTCGGGCCGCGCGGTCGGTGTCGGGATCTGCGCGTCCAGTCCCGCCAGCGCGCTGACCACGACGCGGTAGTGCGTTCGGACCGCGAAGCAGAAGACGATCAGCCCCGCCGTGATGACCAGGGTCAGCCAGCCACCCTCCAGGAACTTCTGGATGACCGTCACCACCAGAATCAGCACGCAGAGCGCGGCCGCGATGACGTGAGCCGGCAGGTGGCGCGCCCAGGTCGGATCTTTCGCGCGCCGCCGCCACCAGAAGACGGTCATTGCGATGTTCGACAGCGAGAACGTCACGAAGACGTTGATGGCATACATGACCACCAGCTTCGACACCTGGCCGCGCGTATAGACCAACGCCGCCAGAGCGGTGCCTCCCATCAGCAGGATGCCGTTGCGCATGGTCAGCCGCTCGGACAGCGCCGAGAATCGATGGGGCAGCCAGGAATCGACCGCCATGTTCGCCATGACGCGCGGCCCGTCGACGAAACCCGCCTGCGCGGCGACGAACAGGAGCGCGCCCTCGCTGACCAGCGAGATGATGACGAACGCCTTGCCGACGTGCAGGCCGCCCAGCGACCACCCGCCCGCGACGCGCTCGAGCAGCACCGCGTTCATCGTCTTGCCGTCCACGGGACGGCACTGCCACAGCAGATAGGCGACGAGAAGGCCCGACGCCATGATCGCCAGCGACGACGCCATGAGCAGCATGGTCCTTTTCGCCGTCTGCACGCGCGGCTCGCGCATGATCCCGACGCCGTTCGACACAGCCTCGATGCCGGTGTACGTGCCGCCGCCCAGCGAATAGGCGCGCATCACGAGCTTCAACACACCGAATAGCCCCAGCGCGCCCAGCGTTCCGCTGACGTTCGAGTGCACCTCTCGCGTCACGGCCGGAAACTCGGGGACGCGCCCCCCGATGGCGACGAGCAGCAGGAGCGCGTGGGTGATCAGGAAGATTGCGAAGATCGGCGCGATCGTCGTGACCGATTCCTTGATGCCACGCAGGTTCATGATGGTGAGGATCGCGATGCCGCTCACCGACACCATCAGCTCGGCGCTGAGCCATTGCGGGGGCAGAAAACTGAAGATCGCATCCGCGCCCGCGGCGATCGACACCGTGATGGTCAGGACGTAGTCGACCAGAAGC
The DNA here is from genome assembly GCA_035315605.1 of Polyangia bacterium. Classification (GTDB taxonomy): domain Bacteria; phylum Myxococcota_A; class Polyangia; order Fen-1088; family Fen-1088; genus JADGRB01. Next base: position 3,362 of record DATFXS010000900.1, on the reverse strand, counting down.
GCGCTCCCGGAGACCACGCCGGCCGGCCCTCCCATCACCTTGCTGGCGACCAGGTAACCGCCGCCGCCGGACGGGAACTGCTCGATGATCCGGCTGTAGCCGTAGCTGATGATGAAAACGGTCGCGATGGTCGCGCCTGCCAGGAAGATGGCCAGGCCGACGTGATCGCCGAGCTGCCGGAACGTCTCTTCAGGCCCGTAGGCGCTGGACGAGAGGCCGTCGGCGCCCAACCCCACCCAGGCCAGGAACGCGATCAGCGACAGCTTGTGAAACGCGTGCGGTTCGTTGACGTCCTTGGGGGCACCGAAGACGACGCGCCGGACGCGCGCCCAGATGGTCATGGGCAGACGTCCTATCCCGAGGCCGCATCAAGCCGCCATCAGAAGGCGGGGCGGGGCCGTCAATAAATCGTCAAGAAGCTCGAGGATGGGGCGTGTGCTCTGCCGCGAGCGCATCCAGTCGAACGCGATTTCGCCAGACGGCGTCGGCGCAGATGCCGCCGAACGTCATCGCGGCAACCCACGCGCAGAGCAGAACGCGCGCCGTCACAGTCGGGGCCTCGCCGCCAGCGAACATGAAGAGCAGGTACGCGAGGGGGCAGGTGAGGGCGATCAGAATGCGCCCCGCCCATGTCCGGCGTGCTTCCCATTTGCGAAGACGCAGGCGCACATGTGCGGCCGTATCACCGCGGATATCCCGGTTATCCGTCGCGGGCGTCAGCAGGAACAGGCCGGGGCGTTCGGTTTGTTTCAGTTTGGGGGCCAGCACCAGATCACCGCCTTCCCTTTACAAGGAATGATTGGGCCGCTTCGCGCCGACGTAAGCGGCTGACGTCCGAACCAACCCATCGGCAGATGCAGCCCAAGCGTTTACCGGGATCCGCACGCGCGCAAGAAAACGCCGGTCGATCGGACTGTTCCTTGACTTAACGGCCGTCCGGTTCGAGTGTCCGGCCCAGGTGAGCTGCTCGGCGGCAATTCGAACGTGTGTAGGTCTGGGCCTGGTAATGGTGCTGGGCGGGACGGTCGTGGCGTGCGGCAGCGACAACAACGGGCGGCCCGACGGCGGCAAGGGCGACGGTGCGATCGGGTCGGGCGACTGTGCGCCATCCACCGACGCCGGCGAGCCCGAGGTGCCGTCGGCTGTCAGCGTCGACGGCGGCGTCCCGATCGATCAGCTGATTCGTGCCTACGCGGTCGCGCGATGCACGTATTACGGCCGGTGCTTCTCCTTCGCGGCCTACATCGTGGATCAATGCATCGACGCCTTCACTCAGGGCAAGACGTGGACCGGGACCGAGTGTTCGCGAAACGACAATGGATCCATCTGTTTCTCGACGACGACCACCTACACGTCTCCAAGCGCGGCGCTGATCGCAGCCGTCAGCGCGGGCCAGATCGGATACGACCCGGCGCAGATGGCGGTCTGTCTGCAGGTGCTCTCCACACAGGCTTGCCACCACCTCGGCCCCTGGGAGTCGATTCCGGCCTGCAACCAGGCCTTCAGCTGTCCGTCGGGCGCGGGCGGCGATGCGGGGGCCGATGGCGGCGCCGCGGACGGCGGAGCGAGCTGCGCGACGCTGCTGCCGCAGCTGTCGTACACGCTCACGCCCTGCTCGAGCGCGAGCGACTGCCCCGGCCCCGGGCCGGTCAGCGGGCCTTACTGCGTCGACGGTTACTGCACGCCGAATGCGTGCGGGCTGTCCTCGATCGGGTGCCTGTCCATGGTCGGTGACGGCCGGCCCTGCGACTCGGATCCGCCGTTCCTCGGCTACTCCATCCCCGCGACGCCCTGGCACACCCAGCCGACGGCCCTCTGCACGCCGGAGCGGACGTGCAAGGGACTGATAGCAATGGACGCCCTCGGCACCTGCGCGCCGCCGGCGGACGTCGGCGAGTCGTGCGCGGAGGGCGCCGTCATCACGGGCTGCCGGCTGGGGCTGGTCTGTCAGTGCGGCGCCTGCCGGATGGCGCCGACGCAAGGCGCATGCGTGTCGGACACCTGCAAGGCCGGCGTCGCGTACTGCGATCTCAACACGGACCGTTGCGTTCCGGTCGGCGCGATCGGCGACCGATGCAGCGGGGACGAGAGCTGCCCGTCGAACCTGATCTGCGATCCGACGACGTCGACGTGCATGACCGGGGCCTGACCGGCCGCCGCGCCGTCACGCCTCGCCGCCCTCGTACTTCTTCCTCTTGCGCCACAGCGTCGACACGTCGATGCCGAGGATCTTCGCCGCGTCGTCCATCGTCCGGCAGCGGGAGACGACGGCCATGATGTGGGCCCGTTCCAGCTCCTCGACCGAGACATCGCCGCCGACGGCGGGCGCCAGCCCGCGTCCGGCGCTCACTGCGATCCGTTCTGGAAATGCCTGCGGTTCGATGACCGCCGACGGCCACAAGATCACCGCGCGCTCGATCGCGTTGCGCAGCTCGCGGACGTTGCCGGGCCATTCGTAGCTCGCGAGCGCGGCCTCCGCAGCCGGCGAGTAGGACGGAAGCATGCGCCCCACGGTCCGGGCGAAGAACGCCAGGAAGCGGCGGGCGAGGGGAATGATGTCCTCCCGCCGCTCGCGCAGGGTCGGCACCGCGACTTCGATCACGTTGAGGCGGAAGAACAGATCTTCCCGGAAACGCCCCTCCTTCACGTCTTCTTCGAGGTCGCGGTTGGTTGCGGCCACGACGCGCACGTCGGCCTTTCGCGTCCGGGTCTCGCCCAGCCGCTCGAACTGGCGCTCCTGCAGAAAGCGCAGCAGCTTGGCCTGCAGGCTGGCGGGCAGCTCGCCGATCTCGTCGAGGAACAGCGTGCCGCCCTCCGCGGCCTCGACGCGTCCTGGTTGATCGCGGACGGCGCCCGTGAACGCGCCCTTGGTGTGGCCGAACAGCTCGCTCGCCAGCAGCTCCTCGGTCAGCGTCGGGCAGTTGATGGTGACGAACGGGCGGTCGCGGCGCTTGCTCTCGAGGTGCATGGCGCGCGCGAGCACACCCTTGCCGGTCCCGCTCCGCCCGCGGAACAGCACGGACACATCGGCCTGCGCGGCGCGGTTCACGATCTCCATGACCGCGCGCATGGCGGGCGCCCGGGAATCGAGATCGATCTCCGGCGCTTCCGACTGCAGACGATCCTCGAGATCAACCAGCCTGGCCGACGTCGCGCGCTGCGCCTTTGCCTTTTCGACCAGGTGGCCGATCTGCGCCGGCGTGAACGGCTTCGGCAGGTAGTCCCAGGCGCCGCGGCGGATCGCCTCGACGGCGGTTTCGATCGTCGCGTAGGCGGTCACGACGACGATGACGACGTTGGGGTTCTCGCCGAGCAGCCGCGGGATCAGATCGAGGCCGCTCTCCTGTCCGAGGCGCAGATCG
>DATFXS010000899.1:0-2334 GCA_035315605.1 Polyangia bacterium | reverse complement strand
TGTTTTCCGCGGCGGGGCTGCGCAGGGCGCCCGTGGAGTTCTTTCCAGAAACCGCTCTGGCAACCGCACGCACCTGGCTTTCGGAGGCCACCGCCAGCTCGTAGCGGCGCTGGCGGCCCTGAGCCTCCTCGTCCAACCGTGCACGCCGCTCATGGCGGCGGCATTCGCGCGTCAAGCGGCGCCGCAGGCGACGAAGCCTGCAACGCCAACGGCGACGCCGCAGGCGACCCAGCCGGCGGCACAGCCTGCCAAGCCGGCGACGCCCGGCGCCAAACCGGCCTCGGCGACGACGCCGGCTGCGGCCGCGGCTGCGCCGCCCGTCGACGGCGGCTGGCCCCGCTCCTACGCGCTGCCGAGCGGAGGCAGCATCCTGATGTATCAGCCGCAGATCTCATCGTGGGACAACCAGGCCCACCTGGTCGCCCTCAGCGCCGTGTCGTACAAGGCAAAAGGCGCTGACAAGACGACGGTCGGCACGATCAAGCTGGAAGCCGACACCAAGGTGTCCACCGCCGAGCGGCTGGTCAGCCTCAGGTCGATGAAGGTTTCCGAGGCCCACTTCGAGTCGCTGGAGAAGGACCAGGTGCGCGACATCGCCGCGGAGATCGACAGAGCGGTTCCCGACGACGAGCGCGTCATCGCGCTCGATCGCGTCCTCGTGAATCTCGACAAGAGCTCGATCGCCAAGCCGAAGAATGTGGAAGGAATCAAGTCCGATCCCCCGCCCATCTTCTTCAGCAAGACGCCTGCGGTCATCGTGAATCTCGACGGCGATCCGATCTGGAGTCCGATTGAAGGCAACGACCTGAAGTACGCGGTCAACACGAACTGGGATCTGTTCCAGCACGTCCCGACGAACACCTTCTACCTGCGGAACAACGACACGTGGCTCAAGGCGACGGACGTGAAGGGTCCGTGGACGCCTGCGGGCAAGCTGCCCGACAGCTTCAAGAAACTGCCGGCCGAAGAGAACTGGAAGGACGTGAAGGCGAACCTGCCGGGCAAGTCGACCAAGACCCCGCCCACGGTGTTTGTCACCAATCAGCCGGGCGAGCTCCTGTTGCTGAAAGGCGAGCCGAACTACGTCGCGGTGCAGGGCACGCAGCAGCTGCTCTGGGTGAGCAACACCGAGAGCGACGTCTTCCGGATGGGCAAGACGGGCCTGGTCTACTATCTCGTGGCCGGACGCTGGTTCTCGGCCCCCGACTTCACCGGACCGTGGACGTTCGCGACGCTGACGCTCCCCGAAGACTTCAAGAAGATTCCGCTCGAGCACGACCGCTCGCGCGTCCTGGCGTCTGTCCCCGGGACCGACGAAGCCGCAGAAGCCGTCCTGGTCGCGTCGATTCCGCAGACGGCGCGCGTCAACAAGAAGGACGTGAAGGCGCCCGACGTGCCGTACCAGGGCGATCCGCAGTTCGTGCCGATCGAGAAGACCACGGTCGAACGCGCCGTCAACACCGACAAGGACGTCTTCAAGGTCAACGGCAAGTTCTACATGTGCTACAACGGCGTCTGGTTCGTCGGCGGCAGCGCCACCGGCCCCTGGGAAGTGGCCTCGACCGTCCCGCAGGAGATCTATCAGATTCCGGTCAGCTCGCCGGCCAATCACGTCACGTACGTCACCGTCGAGGACAATGACGACGAGTGGGTCACGTTCGCGGCGGCCGCCGGCTACACGGGCATGATGATCGCGTGGGGCTGCACGGTGTGGGGTTCGGGCTGGTACTATCCGCCGTACTACGGGTACGGCGGCTACTATCCCTACTACTACGGGCACTTCCCCACGTATGGCTACTCCGCGTGGTACAACCCGCGGACCGGCGCGTACGGACGCAGCGCCGCTGTCTACGGCCCGTACGGCGGCGCCGGCGTGGGCGCGAGATACAACCCGCGTACTGGAACCTACGCACGCGGCGCGGCGGCGTACGGACCGTACGGCGCGCGCGGTGCCGCGACGGCCTACAACCCCAGGACCGGCGCGTACGGGGCGACGCGCCAGGGCTCGAACGTGTACGGCAGCTGGGGCTCGACAGCCGTGCAGCGCGGCGACGACTGGGCGAAGACCAATCGCTACACGAACAATCGCACCGGCACCACGACCCGCACCGTCAGGAGCGACGAGGGCAATGCCGTGATGCGGCGCGGCGACAACGGCGGGATCGCGGCCGGCAGCGGCGGCAACGTCTACGCCGGCAAGGACGGCAACGCCTACCGGCGCGAGAACGGGACCTGGCAGAAGTACGAGAACGGCGGCTGGAACAACACACCGAACCAGCCCGGGGATCGCCCCACGCCGAATCGAACCACGCCGTCGGTCGATCGCGCCTCGAC
>DATFXS010000898.1:0-5294 GCA_035315605.1 Polyangia bacterium | reverse complement strand
CCGAGGACGACGCGACCATCCACGAGCAGGCGCGCGCGATGATCGAAGCGGGTCTGGCGCCGCCGCTGTCGGCGGTGGTGGGGGCCGGCTTCTCGACGCTGGCGGGCCACCGCGCGTACACGCTGGCGGGATCGTTCGCCTCGTTCCTGCTGGCGACGCGCGGGGCGGACAAGCTGCGGGCCCTCTACCGGTCGGCCGGCAACTTCGCCGACGTCTACCGCGTCCCGCTCGCGGACCTGGAGGCCGAGTGGCGGCAGTTCCTGGCGAAGCAGCCGCTGACGACGCGCGACCGCGCCCACGCCAGCGAGGAGTTCCGCCGCCCGGCGATCTTCAAGCGGATCTGCGCGCGCGAGCTGGCGGCGCGCCTCGTCGAGGCGCGGGCCATCGAGCGCGACCAGCCGGCGCGCGCGGTCGGGATCCTGGAGGCGACCTGCCACGACGATCCGGCCGAGCCGACCTATCGGCTGGCGCTCGCCGAGGCGCTCGCGCTGGACGGCGAGCGCGAGCGGGCGCTGGTGTTGCTGGGCCGCCTGGAGGTGGACGCCGACATCACCGTGCCGATGCGCGCGCAGGCGGCCGCGCTGGCCGCCGAGATCCACTTCAGCGTGCGCGACTACGTGCGCGCCGAAGACGAGGTGAGGCGGGCCGTCGAATTGGCGTCGTCGGAGACGGAACGCCGGCAGGCGCTGGCGCGGCTGAGGGCGCTCGCGTCGCCGACCGCGCGCGGGACGCTGGGGCGCGCGCTGTTCGGCGACGAGCTGCTGGCGGCGAACGCCGATCCCGTCCTGACCTTCTTCCTGATGACCGAGTACGCGCGTCTCGTCCCGGCGGATCCGCTGGGGCCCTACCTGATCGGCCGTCAGTTGCTGGCGCGCGATCCCGCCCGCGCCCTCCCCCACCTGGTGCAGGTCTGCCCGCCGGATGACAGCCGGCCGACGCTGCCGCCCGAGTTCCTGCGCGAGTGCCGGCGCATGATCGTGGAGGCCGCCTACCGCGTCGGCGACTTCCCGCGAGCGCGCATCGCGGTGGACCGGCTGGCCGCCGACGCCGCCGGCGAAGCCGACCGGTTGCGCGCCCTCGATCTGCGCGCCCGCGTCGACTGGGCCGCGAGTCAAAGATCTGGCCCTGTGGCCGGCGACACGCCGTGATCGCCAGGCCCGTCACTGGACGTCGGGCCCGTGCGTGAGACAATGGGCCGATGCCGACCCAGCGACGGGCCGCCCTGCTGGCGCTGACGACCCTGCTCGTCGCGACGTCCGCCCGCGCCCAGACCGCGCCCCCGCCCGCGACGTCCCCGCCACCCGCGACGCCGCCCGCCGCGACGACACCGCCGGCGCCGGCGGACGCGCCGCAGGCCGCGCCCGGCGCCGCGGCAGCCGCGCCGGTTCAGCCGCTGCCGTACACGATGGCGCCCGAGCCCGCGGCTGCGCCGCCCCTCCAGCTCACCGAAAGATCTCCGCAGGGACAGCTGCTGCCCGAGCCCGAGCCGTTCTATCGCAAGACCTGGTTCTGGTTCACGGTCGGCGCCGTCATCGGAACGGTCGCCGTCATCATTCTCTGGAACCTCCACTCCAACAGCAACGGCCCGCCGAACACCACCTACGGGAACATGAATGCCTTCTAGCCGCCTCCCCGCCGCCGCGCTCGCCGGGGCGTTGCTGATCGTCGCTGGCTGCTCCAATCCGGATTCGTTCGTCGTGCTGTCGCTGCGGTCGGCGACGCCGGCGGCGATCACCGGCATCGTCACCATCCAGGTCGACGTCTCGAGCGCGACGATCCCGACGCGGAGTCTTTTTTACCAGACGAAGGACATGATGATGATCGACGAGGTGACCGAGCGGACGCTGTCGGTCGGCTTCTCCGGCAACGAGTCCGGCACCGTCACCTTCGTCGTCACCGCGCGCGACGGCGCCAACTGCTCGCTCGGCAGCGACTCGACCCGCGTCCAGATCGTCAAGGGCGGCGTCGCCCACGGCGGTGTCTCGCTGGGCGGCTCGCTGGACTGCACGGGCGTCGACGCCGGCACCCCAGATGCGCCGGTGGGGACGCCGCTGCCCGGCTGCGATCCCGTCAGCCCGCAGAACCCGCCCGCGAACGACGGCGGCGTCGCCACCTGCACCGCCACGCAGACCTGCCAGGTCGACTGCACGCCGGACGCCGGCATGCCGCGCAACGAGTGCATCACCGGCGGCACCGGCAAGGCGGGCACGACGTGCACCAAGAACGCCGACTGCGAGCCCGGCACGCAGTGCTTCAACTATTCGAACACCGGTTGCAGCGTCGGGCTCTGCCTGCGGTTCTGCAACAACGACACGGACTGCACGCCGGTCGGCGCGGGCGGCGGCGGGCCGGGCAGCTTCTGCCAGGGCCCGGTCATGTGCCCCACCTTCCTGACCGCGTACCACACCTGCACGTTCAACTGCGACCCACGCGCGACGGCCGCCGCCACGAAGGGCGGCTGTCCGGGGGGCCTGGCCTGCGTGATGCCGGGCGACCACGATCAGGTCGACTGCGCCTGCCCGCAGGCGACGCGCATCAAGACCGAGGGCATGACCTGCACGTCGGCCGCCGACTGCGCGCCCGGGCTGATCTGCAACCGGATGAACAACGTCCTGACCTGCCGGGCGATCTGCCGTTGCGACGCGAACGCGAACGTCTGCACGGCGCCGAACGACTGCCCGACCACCGGCACCTCCTGCAAGGCGCTCACGAACAACACGATCTACGGCGTCTGCCTGTAGGAAGAAAAGAGGGCCTCGGGCCTCTCCGATCCCCTCGCCCCGCGAAGCGGGGAGAGGGTTAGGGAGAGGGGCCGCACCTTCATCGCGGGCCCCCTCTCCCGCCCAGCCTTCGGCTGGTCGGCCTCTCCCCCTTTCGGGGGCGAGGCGAAGAGAAGTCTTTCCCCCTCAGTTGGTCTTGCCGCGAAGGGCGCTCGAGGCGGCGTGGGCGGCGGCGATGACGGTCGCTTCTTTTTCCTTGCGGGCGGCCTCGTCGATCCGGGCCGCCAGATGCGCGTCGCCCAGCTTCGCGAGCGCCCGCGCCGCGGCGATCCGGACCGGCACGTATTCGTCGCCGCGCAGGCGCGCCAGCAGCGCCTCGGCGGCGGCCGGGTCGGCGATCTCGCCCAGCGCCTCGACCATCTCGCGCCGGTTCTGCACCTCGGGCAGATGCTTGATCAGCACGGGCACCGACCGCCGATCGCGCAGCTTTCCCAGGCTGACGATGATCTGCCGACAGAGCAGCACGTCGTCGCAGTGATCGAGCGCGTCGCCCAGCACGCCGACGCCGGCTGCGTCTCCGGCCGCCGCCAGCGCCAGCGCCGCCCGCACGCGCAGCGACGGGTCGGCCGCCGCGTCGGCCAGGATCGCCTGCACACGCGGACGCGCCGCCGCGTCGCCCAGGCGTGCCGCCCCGACCGCGGCCCAGTCGGCCACCCCCCGATCGGGATCGCCCGCCGCGCGGGCCAGCGCCGCGGCGGTCTCGGGCCGGGCCGGCAGCGCCACCAGCAACTGGGCCGCCTCGCGCCGCTGCGACAGCGGCGCGTCCGACGTCACGATCGCTGCCAGCTCCGGTCCCGCCTGCGGATCGCCGAAGCGGCCCCGCTCGATCGCCTTCGGGACGGCCGTCGCGTTCGAAGCGCCGTTCGCGGCCGACGGCTCGAACCGCATGTGGCCGTCGAGCCACTGATCCAGCGTCGCGTGAAGCGCAGCGGCCCGGTCGGGGCGCGCCTCGGCGAGGTTGCGCGTCTCGCGCGGATCCGCGGCCAGGTCGTAGTAGGCGCACGAGCCCCACTGCAGATCACACAGCAGCTTGTCCGTCCCGGCGACGACCATCCGCTTGTCCTGCAGCTCGGCGAAGGCGGGCGGCAACCGCGCCGACGGCGCGGGCGGGACGACGAGCCACGGCCCCAGATCGGTGCCGCGCATGCGCACGGGCACCGGGATGTCGAGCAGGTTCAGCAGCGTCGGCGCGATATCCAGCAGCTCGACGGGACTGTCGATGACGTGCGCCGGGATGCCGGGGATCGACACGATCAGCGGCACGCGCAGCTGCTCGTCGTACAGCGTCGATCCGTGATAGCGCCCGCCGTGCTCGTCGAACTCCTCGCCGTGGTCGGCGGCGACGATGATCACCGTGTTCGGGTGTCGCTTGCGGGCCGCCGCGATCAGTCGCCCGACCGCCGCGTCCGTGTACGCGATCTCGCTGTCATAACGGTCGATGTCGCTATCGCCGAACGCGAAGCCCGGATGCCGCTCGTACGGCTCGTGCGGCTCGAAGAAATGGATCCAGACGAACGAACGATGCGCCTGCAGTTGGTCCCAGTAAGCGAGCACCTGATCGACGCGTCTGTTCGCGTCGATGTACTCGAACTTCACGTACTCGAAGTCGAAGTTGGTGTCGGCGTAGGCCTTCAGCTTCTGGGCGTCGACGTAGAAGACGGCGGGCGGATAGAACGCCGCCGTTCGCCAGCCGTAGTTGCGAAGAACGGCCGCCAGCGGCTCGTGGCGCTCGCCGGGCGCCACCCGCGCGAGCGACAGGACGTACTTGCCGGTCAGCAACGACGCGACCGAGAACGACGTGTGCGGCGCCTGCGCGTACGCGTGCGTGAAGCGCGTGGCCTGTCGGGCCAGCGCGTCGATGTTCGGCGTCGTCGCCCGCGGATAGCCGTTGGCGCCGACGTGGTCCGCCCGCAGGGCGTCGATCGTGATCAGCAGGACGTCGGCGTCGGGCCGGCGCGGGCCCGCGGGCAGCGGCGGCAGCGCGACTTCGACGGCGTGGCGCTCGGCGGTCGCCGTGGTCCCCGACTGAAGCGTCACCGGGACGCCGCGCAGGACCAGCGCCGCCAGCGCCGTTCGCTCGTGCGCCACGTAGCGCATCACCTGGCTCGTCCGTACCTCATAGAGCGCGAAGGCGCAGGCCCCCGCGGCGACGAGCGCGCTGCTGATCGCGCGCCGCCCCGAACCGCGGAGGCGGAGCCGCGCCGCCAGCACGAACGACATCAGCGTCAGGACCGCCAGCGTCGCGTGGAACCAGCCGTAGAGGCGCGGCAGCACGAACCGGTTCGCCAGATCGGCGCCGACGGCGCCCAGCGCCAGGCCCATCGCGAGCGCCCGCGGGGCCCACTGACCGAGCCTGGCGTAGAAGCCGGCCGCCAGCCAGACCGCCAGAAGGCCGGCGACGACCAGGGCGATCGAAAGCACGCCGTGGGCGGGAATGTGGGCGGCCTTCGGACCGGCGAACGCCGCGAACGCGTCGTACGCGAGGAGGGGCGCCGCAGCCAATACCCAGAGAGC
>DATFXS010000897.1:0-3100 GCA_035315605.1 Polyangia bacterium | reverse complement strand
GGTTCGCGGGCAGCATCCTCGACCGCCTGGGCGCGTCGGGGTACGCCATCCTGTTCGGGATCTGCGGCTCGGCCTACCTGGTCGCCTTCGCGCTGAACCACATCCTCGCGCCGAGATTTGAGCCGATCCAGCTCCGCTCGGGACACTAACCCGACGAGGATCGCTGTATGCCCCGTTACGCGCGTGGTTTCCGGCTGTGGCCGCTGGCAACGTTGCTGTGCGTCGGCTCGTGTCTGAGCACGGAAGGCTATTACCGTTATCAGGACGCCGGGCCGACGGGCGCGGCCGGCAGCGGGGGAAGCAGCGTCGCCGGGACCACGGGCACCGGTGGTAGCGGCGCCGCCGGGACGACGGGCAGCGGCGGCAGCACGGGAGGGACCGCGGGGACGATCGCAACCGGACACGGCGGCACCACGGGCGCGGCCGGCGCGGCGGGCGGTCGGGGCGGCACGACGGGCAGCGGTGGCAGCGGTGGATCGGCGGGCACGACCGGACGCGGCGGCACGACGGGCAGCGGTGGCAGCGGTGGATCAGCGGGCACGACGGGAACGGCCGGCGGCAGCGGCAACGTGCTGTTCATGGACGATTTCGAATCCGGGACCGGCAAGTGGGACCTCGGTCTCAACCTCGCGACGGGCAAGGTGATCACCGACGGCAGCCAGGTGCTGAACCTGGCCGAGACGGCGGGCGATCAAGCGCTGGCGGCGGCGCCGCTCACGCAGCCGAACTGGACCAACGTCTCCGTCGAGGCGCGCGTGAAGGTGATGTCGTTCGGCGGCACCTCCAGCTCGGACCTGGTGGCGATCTGTGTGCGCCTCAGCAGCCCGACCTCGTTCTATTACTTCGCGGTCCAGGGCGACATGAAGGGCAAGATCAAGATCCAGAACAACGGCAACAGCTCGATCGGCAGCTCGATCGACTTCGGCTTCACGCTGAACACCTGGTACACACTGAAGCTGCAGGTCGTCGGCAGCTCGCTGACCGCCTACGTCAACGGCTCCATGGTCGGCACGATGCAGACCGACTCGAACCTGACGATGGGCGGCATCGGATTGATGGTCGACCAGGCCAGCGCCGAGTTCGACGATGTCGTCGTCCGCTCGGCGCCGTAGCGCTCCGCTCGCTCGCCGCACCGAGCAACCAGGAACCGGGATCGGTTTACGAACCGTCTTGGTTTCGAGACCTCGCATACGGATCCCAGGTGCGCCGTCGGATCTTGCGTTTCCGCTTGCCTCTCGTCGGAGACTCACGTGCAATGATCTTCTCCCCTGTGTCTGTTGAGCCCCGGCCGTCGGGGCGGGAGGCGCGCAACGTTGAATCTTCAGGCCCCGGTCCGGAGATCTCGCTCCGCCACCAACCTGCTCGGCGTGCACGACCAAGGCTCGATCCTGATCGTCGAGGACGACCGCAGCATCCGGGAAGCGCTGCGCGGGCTTCTCGACGACGAGGGTTACTCCGTGACGACCGCCGAGAACGGGAGCCAGGCTCTGGACCGGCTCCGTTCGCATGAGGCCCCCGACCTGATCATCCTCGACCTGAGGATGCCGGTCATGGACGGCTGGGAATTTCGGGCCGCCCAGAAGACCGAATCATCGCTGGCGGGCATCCCGGTGCTGGCGATCTCGGCCGACGGCAGCGCGAAGGCGGCCGCGATCGACGCCGCCGCCTACCTGCACAAGCCGCTCGACCAGGACGCCTTGCTCGATGCCATCAGCCGCATCATGGTCGACGTCGAACGGCAGCGGCTGCTGGGAAAGCTGGAAGAGGCCGAGAGGTTCGCGGCCCTGGGCAGGCTGGCCGCCAGCGTCGGTCACGAGATCAACAACCCGCTCGCCTACGTGTCGATGAACGTCGATCTCGCGGCCGTTCAGATCAACGCCTTCCGGCGGGGTCACGAGGGATCGGTCGCAGATTTCGAGGCGCTGTCCGCGATGCTCAGCGACTGCCGCATCGGCCTCGATCGGATCCGCGACGTCGTCCGGGATCTCCAGCGGCTGTCGCGCAAGTCGGGGCTTCGGCGCGAGGCGTTCTCGCTCAATGGGCTGGTGGACGAATCGCTCGCGATGGCGCGCAACGCCATCCAGCACCGGGCGGTCGTGCGCAAGCAGTACGGCGATTCGCCGATGGTCGTCGGCGATCGCTCGGCCATCGGCCAGGTGATCCTCAACCTGGTTCTCAACGCCGCGCAGGCGCTGCCCGAGGGCCGCGCCGAGGCCAACGCGATCACCCTCAAGACCTGTCAGCAGGACGGGACCATCATCGTCGAGGTGAGCGACACGGGCGCGGGAATCGCGCCCCACGTGCTTCCCCACATCTTCGACCCTTTCTTCACCACCAAGGAGGTGGGCGAGGGGACCGGGCTGGGGCTGGCGGTCTCTTGCCGCATCGTCGCCGATCACGGCGGCCGGATCGAGGTCGACAGCCAGATCGGGCGTGGGTCGTCGTTTCGGGTGGTCCTGCCGATCGCGGGACCTCCGATCGAGACGTCACTTTCGCGCACGAAGCCGCCCCGCGACGAGGCACCGGTGCGCCGTCGAATCCTCGTCGTCGACGACGTGCCGGCCATCGGCCGCACCATCGCCGCCGCGCTGCCGGAGCACGAGGTGATCGTCGCCGCGCAGGCCGCCGAGGCGTTCGTGCGCTTCGCGGCCAACGAGGTCTACGACGTCATCCTCTGCGATCTCATGATGCCCGACCTGAACGGGCGCGACGTCGTCGAGCGCCTGAAGATCCAGTGGCCTCATCTGGCCGAGCGGGTGGTCTTCATGACCGGCGGCGCGTTCACCGCCGAGTCGCGTGAGTTCCTGCAGCGCACGCCCTACCCGGTGTTGACGAAGCCGTTCTCGATCGACGACCTCAGGGCCGCGGTCATGGCGCGGATGCACGATCGAATTCGCGGGCCTAACTGACGAAACGCGAAGACCGGTTCGACCTCCCGCGACGAAGAGCCACGAGCGCCGTTGCGCCGAGCGCGACGGCGAGCAGCGCCAGCGCCCAGGACGGCGCAGCCGGGACTGTCTGGGGCGCCGCCGCGCACGACGTCCCCACCTCGACGAATCCTGGCTTGCACGCGTACGTCACCGTCAGGCTGGGAACGAAC
>DATFXS010000896.1:0-2646 GCA_035315605.1 Polyangia bacterium | reverse complement strand
CGTCCTCGCCCGCGAAGATCTCGAAGTCGGGGTGGCGCACCGCTGTCCCGAGCGGGAAGCTGATGACGTCGCGAAAGGTCGCCGCCAGGTTGAGTTGCGCCGGTGGGCTCATGGTCGAATCGGTGCAGGAGAAGCCGGCCTCGATCGCGCAGGCCCCCGAGCACCCGTCGCCGTCGGTTGTGTTGCCGTCGTCGCAGGCCTCCGGCGGCAGCTTCACGCCGTCGCCGCATTTGCTGGCGCAGGTGCCGGAGCTGCAGTCGGGCTCCAGCGTGCAGCTCGACGAGCAGCCGTCGCCGTCGATCATGTTGTGATCGTCGCAGGCCTCCGTGCCTTCCCGGTTTCCGTCGCCGCAGACCGTCTTGTGACAGACGGCCGGCTGGCTCGGGTTCGGCGGCGTGGGCGGCGCATCGCAGACCCACCCCGGCTCGAGCCGGCAGTCGGCCGCGCAGCCGTGTCCGACGCTGGGTGGATCGCACTGCTCGATGCCGCCCAGCACGCCGTCGCCGCACTTGACCAGATACGTGCACGCCTTGCCAGGCTGTGGACAGGCGTAGTCCTTCTCGATCGTCATGCAGTCGCCCGAGCAGCCGTCGCCCGAGCGCTGGTTTCCGTCGTCGCAGATCTCGCCGGCCGTCGTGTCGATCTTTCCGTCGCCGCAGCGCGCGCCGCAACCACCAGTGGCGCCCGCCGCGCCCGTCGGGCCGCAGGTCCCGGCGGTGCCGAGCGGCGGCGGCGCGCCCGCGCTTCCCGTCGTTCCGCCCGCGCCGCCCACTGCGCCCGCGCCGCCCGTTCCGCCGCCGCCGCCCGTTCCCGCCGCGCCCTGCGACGCGCCCGTGGCGCCACCATGCACGCCGGCGCAGCCCGCCGCGAATGCGAATGCGAGCGCGAACGCTGGCGACAGACCGCAGGTTCTCCGCATGTCGCGGAGACTACGCGCGCGATGCGATCACAATGTCGGGATTGCCCGAAGACGATCGTTAGGCAACCCCTGACAATTGCGGCGATATCCGGGGCGCCCCGCCTCCGCCGCGCGCGGGCTTTTTCCCACGGGGGCCCCGGGGACCGGACATGCACCTCCAAAGGCGTACCGGCTCATTTTTTCGCAGGGCGCCAGAGGACGGTCCCCATGAACATCCGCGCCTCCCGGCTGCATCATCTGATCAACCTCAGCGGCCTGCTCGGCTTTCTGACCTTGGGCGCGCTCGCCGCGACGTCAGGCTGCAGCAACGATCCCGCCACAACCGGGATCGACGATCCCGCCCTGCGCGGCGCCACCATCGGCGAGGTCGAGACCCTGGTCTTCGACATGCCGAACGGCGCCAGCGAGCGGCAGCACTTCCTGAACCTCCCGGCGCCCGACGGCGCCCGGCTGCAGCTCCGCTTCACGGGCGAGCCCGCGCCGTCGTCGCTGAGCAGCGGCGATCGCATCGGCGTCTGGGGCGATCGGCTGGGCGACGAGTTCCAGGTGTCGCGCTACGTCGTCATCCCGCCCGCCGAGGAGACCATCACGTCGGCGCTGATCGGCGCGACGCCCAGGAACCAGACCGCCGTGTTCGTGATCGTCGACCTGGGCGGTGGGTCGAACGTCACCAACGACATGGCGAACTCGACCGTGTTCACCCCGGGGACCAACTTCGCCAGCGTCTACAACAAGCTGTCGTACGGGATCATGGGGATGACCGGCGACGTGCAGGGCCCGTTCAGCTACCCGATGACGACGTGCGACTACAACGGTCTCAAGACCGCGGTCAAGCCGATGATCACCGGCACGTACAACCACTACATGTGGTACTTCGGCTCGAAGGTGTCGGCGTGCGCCTGGAGCGGCATCGGCTCGGAAGGCAACAACAGCAAGCCGCAATCCGACGCGTGGTTCAACGCCAGCACCGGCTGCACGGTCCTCGTCCAGGAGGTCGGGCACAACATGGGGTGGATGCACTCGTCGACGCTCGCCTGCCCGGGCGCTTCCTTCGTGAATGACCCGACGACCTGCACCGACAGCGAGTACGGCAACCGGATGACGCCGATGGGCTCGGGCTGCGGGATGCTGAACGCGCACGATCTCTGGTACGGCCAGCTGCTCGGCGGCTGCAACGGCGTCAAGGTGACGGCGAGCGGGACGTTCAACCTGTTCCCGCTCGAGAACGCCTGCAACGCCATCCAGGGGATCCAGATCCCGATGGTGACGACGGGCCGCATGGCGACGCCGATGCAGGGGAACGGCAACCAGCCGCTCAAGAACTACTACCTCGAGTACCGCACCAAGACGGGCCTCGACGCCAACATCACGTCGGCGGTCTACGTCTACGCGGGTGACGACATTCACGTGCCGACCAAGACCAGCAACTGGTCCTGGCTGCTCGACATGAACCCGGCGACCACCACCTTCGACGGGCTGGCGGCGGGCGGCGTGTTCACCGATCCGAACAACGACATCAAGATAACGGTCGTGTCGGCTGACACGACCAAGGCGGTCGTCCAGATCGACGTCACGGGCGGCGCGGGCGGCGCGCCGACCTGCATCGACAGCACGACCCTCACCGCGCCGGGACCGACCGACTGCGGGAGCGGCCCGACCACCGGGACGGGCGGCACGACCGGGACGGGCGGCACGACCGGCACCGGCGGCACGACAGGGGCTGGCGG
>DATFXS010000895.1:0-5326 GCA_035315605.1 Polyangia bacterium | reverse complement strand
TCACCGTCGCCTTCGCCTGACGGCGAGCCGTTCGCCTGCCGCTGGCTGGATCCCTTGCCGCCTTTCCCGTTCTGGCCGGTCTCGCCGCTCCGGCCGTCGCCCCCGTTCTTGCCGGTCTTTTCGCCCTTGTCGCCCTTGCCGGCTTTCCCGTCCCCGTCGCCGTTGGCGTCCGCCTGCGTCTGGCCGCTGCCCTCGCCACCTGACACGCCGTCGCCCTGCTGCTCTCCGCCTTGGCCGGACTGGCGCTGGCCGCGACCCTCGCCGGACTGCCCGTTGTCGCCGCGCGCGGCGCGCTCGAAGCCGCGCATCGCCTCCTCACCGCCGCTGCGCATCTCGCCGCGGCCGATCCGCTCGCGCATCTGGCCGAGCGCGCGCTCGAGCCGCCGCAGCGACTCCGCGCTCGCGCCGCGCTTCCCCAGCTGCCCGAGATCGTCGCCGCGCCTCTCGGCTTGCGACCGACAGCTGGGATCGCCGTCGCGGCAGGCGCCGGCGGTCTCGTCCAGGTTGCGCTCCAGCCGTTCGAGGCGCCGGTCACCGGGTGAATCCTTGTGCGGGGCCGCGGCGTTCCCCTTGTCGCCGTCGCGCGCGAGTCGTCGCTGGGCCTCGCCGTCGTTCGCGGCGTCGTTCGACTGGCCGAGCGCGCTCGCGACACCGCGCGCGGCGGCCGCCAGCGCGCGCGCCGTCTCTGTCGGCTTGTCGGCGGCGGCGGCGCCCAGCGCCGCGCGCGCCCGCTCTCCGTTGTCGCCGTCCTGGGCGGTCAGCGCCTCGCCCGCGCCGCGCGTCGCTGCCTCGGCCGAGAGCGCCTTCTCGGCCGCTTCGAACGCCTTGGCGTCCCGGGCCGCCTCGGCCGCGGCCTCCGCCGCCTGGCGTTGCAGCGCCGCGAGCGTATCCAGCGCGTCGCCGTCGGACAGCTTGCCCGCCGCCAGCCGGCGCAGCGTTTCGTCGAGATCCACCGCCAGCTTCGCGAGCCGCTCGTCCTCCAGCGCGGACGCCGCAGCGGCCGCGCGCCGCACCTCGTCCCGTTCGACGTCCAGCGCGCCCCTGGCCAGCGGCGCCGCCGGCGCGGGCGGAGGTGCGACGAGCACGCGCGCGGCGCGCGAGCGAACCGGCGCCAGCGCCGCGGCGGCGAGCAGCGCGGCTCCGACCGCCAGCGCAGGAAGGCCCTTGGGCTTTCGAGGCGCGACCGCGCCGCCCGGGGTCAGCGTACGGGCCCGCGCCGCGGCGTCGACCACCAGGGCGCGCGCCATCGGCGTCTGTTGATCGCGCAGGAAATACGCGGACAGCACCCGGTCCTGCCGGTCCAGCGCCGCATCGGCGAAGCGCGCGCAGCTCGCGAGCGACACGCGCCGCGCGCCGCGCATCACCGCGCCGGCGGCCGCGGCGGCCGCGACGAGGGCGAGCGGCGCAGCGGTCCCCGCAACCCGCCCGCCCAGATGCGCGATCAGCACGGCGCCCCCGCCGGCGACCGCGCCGCACGCGGCGCCCACGACCGCGCCTTCCAGCGCCATCCACCATCGAAGCCGCCGCCGGATTCGCCGCAGCAGCGTCAGCAGAGGAGCGGCCTCGGACACCTCACGCACCGGCAAATCTTAGCATCTAGATGGGGACCCTAAGAGGGTCCCCAAACCCCCCCGCGATGAGCTCCGCGCGGCGAAGCCGCGCTACGCTCGACGCGATCGATGGCCTCTCCTTTTTGACTGGTGCGAGGCGAGCAGGAAGTTTCCGACCCCCTCGCCCCGCGAAGCGGGGAGAGGGTCGGGGAGAGGGGCCGCTAAAGCGGCGGCACCGCGACCTGGACAGATCCCCCCGCCGGCACGACGACCTTCTGGGCGTCCAGCACCGCCCCGGGGTGCAGCGGTTCGGCGGCGGCCTCCGCGGTCTCCGAGAGGATCCGGACGGTCGCCTCGGCGCTGGTCGGATTCGCCACGGCGAGCACGACGCGCCCCCGAGCGCGCTCCTTGATCCGGGCCGTGACGTGATCGAACACGAACACGAGGCCGGTGTCGGGACGCACGTAGATGCCGGGCACTTCCGTGTACGACAGGAGGCCGATCGCGTCGAATGCGCCGTCGACCGGCACGACCCCGCCGCCCGCGTCCAGCCATTCCCCGCTTTCCGTGCGCGGGCAATCGGCCTCGGCGTTGCCGGCAGCGCGCGCCGTCGGGTCGCCAGCGGCCGGCAAGTACTGGGCGAGGTTGTGGACCGTGTCGCGCAGCAGCTCGAGCAGCGTGACATCGCCGGTCGCGCGGTAGAGCCGCAACAGCGCGTCGCCCGACGACACCAGATAGCCGGGCGAGCCGCGCCGGCTGGCGGCGCTCCAGAGCACCGCGCCGGTCGCGCGCGGGCCCGCGTGGGGGCAGGCCGTCGACGCGAGGGGCACGTCGTACGCGACCACCCAGCTGGCCAGCAGGTGCGCGGTCGCCTGCGCGCGGTCGATCCAGATCCGATCGCGCGTCGCCTCGAACAGCGTCATGAACGAATCGAGCAGCGCCGCCGCAGACTGGCTGTCCGGCGCCTGCAGCCCGTCGCCCGGCCCGCCGCACGTCAGGCCGGCGCGCACGAAGCGCTCGTGGTAGTGCTCGCCGATCGCCTTCGCCACCTCCAGGAAGCGGGGCTCCTTCAGCTGCGCCGCCGCCAGCGCCAGGCCCGCCGGCGCCAGGCCCGCCGAGGTCGAGCCGCCGACGATCAGCTCGCCGCTGTCGATGTCGACGAACTGGCCGAGCTGCTTGTGCCGCCCCCACAGCTTGGCGAGCGCGTCTGCCGATGCCCGGCACGCCTCGGCCCACTTTCCGGTGCCGGCGGCGGGGCGCAGCTCCGGTCGCCGTTCCAGGAGGGCCAGCTGCTTGACCAGGAACGTCAGCGCCTCGGCGGTTCGCCGGACCAGGTGCCAGCGGCGCGCGTTCTTGTAGACGGGGGAGGGCGCGGCCGGCGGTCCTCCGGCGACGATCGTCGGCGGCGGCAGGGGCGCTGCGAATCCGTCGTCGGACCACGTCTTGCCGTCGGACACGCCGTGGAAGAAACCCGACGGCGCCTGGCCGCCGTCGAGCGCGAACGCGATCGTCGCCGCCGCCCGCTCGCGCGATTCCTTCCCGCCCGCGGCCAGCAGAGGGAGCGTCGACATCAGGCCGCCGCACCATCCGGTCTGCCAGGTGGTGTACGGGCAGTCGCGCGCGCCGACGGCCAGGAAGCCCGTTTTCTCGACCCAGCGGGCGTTCGCGCGCTGCTCGTGACGGGCGAACGCCGCCGAGAACGGTAGCTCGTCGACGAGCGCGGTCTTGCCTGTCATCTCCTTGCGCAGCGCGAACAGAGCCTCGAACAGCGCCGGCACGTCCGGGCAGTCGAACAGGTGAACGCGCGGCGCGATCTGCTCGCCCGCGCCCTTCCGGGCAGCGGCGCTGCGCCGTTCCGGAGGTCGCCGCAGGCCGGGCGCGTCGGCGGTGGACCCCGATCCGATGATGACGGACGCCCCGGTCCGGTCGTTCTTTTCCTCGATCCGGAACGTCGTCGGGTTGTCGGCGCTCAGGAGATCGGTCAGCACGATGACGCCCAGGCGCGAAGCCGGCATGAAGATCCCGATCGCGGGCGTCGCCAGGTCGGTCGCATCGATCGCCAGGGACGACGGCCCGTCGCCGGCGCTCAGGTGCGGGATCGCCGGGATGATCGGCGGAACGTGCGGACCGATGTCGGCGCGCTCGGTCAGCAGCGGCGGGTAGGCGGCCGCGCGCCGCGACGGGAAGCGATTGCCGGCGTAGCACGCGCCGGGCAGGACGACGTAATTGCTGCGCGACCAGGAACGAAAATCGAACGCGACGAAATACTTGGTCACGAGCGAGCTCTCGATCCGCGTCGTCGCCAGGACGTCCACGGCGTCCGGACGTCCCGCCACCGGCGCCAGCGTGATCGACAGCTTTCCGCCGCCGCTGACGACCCGACTCTGGTGGGGGCTCTTCAGGGCGAGCTCGACGGTCTCGGAAGAGGTCGCCGACTTCGTCGTGATCGCCTCGACGCGCGCCCGGATGTCGATCCCCGCGTCGCGCAGGCGATCCAGGCCGCGGCTGCGCGGAGGCGACGCCGCGCCGGCCAGCCGGGGGACGAACGCGAGCCCGCCGGCCGCGCCCAGCCCCCCCAGAAAAGCCCGCCTTTCCATGCTCATCGGGAGCGTAGCACTGCGCCCGCGCGAATCCTTCTGGTAGGCTCCGGCGGTCCACCTGAGGGAATGCCCCGGCCCGTGATCTCCCCGCCGTCCTTTCGCGCCGCGCGCGTCCTGACCCTGCTGACGCTGGGGTGCGCGCCCATCGCCGCCGGCTGTGGACACGCGCGCGCGGTCGGCCACCGTGGCGACGCCGTCCCCGGCGAGGAGTTGCGGCCGGCGGCGCCACCTGTTCGCGCCGAGACGGTGCTCGACAACGGCATCCGCGTCGTCGTCGAGGAAAACCACCTGACGCCGCTGGTCGCGATCCAGATCTGGGTGGCGGCGGGCGCCGCCGACGATCCGCCCGCGCTGGCCGGCGCCGCGCACCTTTACGAGCACCTGGTCCTGCGCGGCGGCAAGCGCCGCGGGCCGGGCGGGGGCGCGCGGGAGATCGAGGCGGTCAAGGGCAGCCTGGGCGCCTGGACCGGCCTCGACGAGACCGTGTATCACGCGGTCGTCGCGGCCCCGTTCTTCGAGCTCGGCCTGGAGGTGCTGGGCGACGCGATCGCGAATCCGGCCCTCGACCCGGCGGAGGTCGAGCGCGCCCGGAAGCTGGCGCTCGACGAGATCGCGGGGGCGGCCGCCGACGCGCGGCTGCGCGCCAACCAGGCGCTGTTCGCGACGGCGTTCGCGGGGCACGGCTATGCGCGACCGGTGATGGGGACGGCGGCCTCGGTCGCGGCGCTGACGCCGGGGGCGCTGGCGGCTCATTTCACGGACGCGTACGCGCCCGGCGCGCTGACCGTGGTCGTCGTCGGCGACGTGGACGGGGGCGCGGTGAACGCCGTCAAGCGCGCGTTCGGCGCCATCAATCCACCTTCCGGCAGCCGCGCGCAGCCGGCGGAGGCGGCGCCGCGCGGCAAGCTGCCGGTCACGTGGTCCCACGTGGCGACGACGATCGGCGCCGGGCTGGCGCCCGAGATCATCGTCGGCTTCAGGACGCCGGCCTTGTCGGCGCGCGACGCGGCCGCCCTGGACCTGCTGGGGGCGGTGCTGGCGCGCGGTGACGGTGCGCGCATGCAGCGCGACGTCGTGCGGAACCGCCAGCTGGCGGATGGCGTGCGCCCGTTCAGCTTCCGATCGCGCGAGGCGGGTCTGGTGGCCTTCGCCGTGACGCCGGCGCCGCGGCGGATC
>DATFXS010000894.1:0-9760 GCA_035315605.1 Polyangia bacterium | reverse complement strand
AGTCACCGGGACCGTCAGCGCGCTCGCGCCCATGCTGACATCGCCGGTTCGCGAGCAAGAATGCATCGGCTTTCGTCTGGACGTCGAGCGGGTCGACGGCAACGCACCCGTCACGTTCAAGCGACAGGCGTGCGGCGTCTTCGCCGTCGCGGACGACACCGGCTTCGTGCGCGTCGAGGGGCCGTTCCTGCTCGGGCTCGCCGCGCAGGGTGACTTCTCGACGATGCGCCCGCGCCTGCTGGATCTGCTCGAGGCGTCGGGTGCGCCGCACCTGCAGCTGGCGTCGTATCGGGGATTCGCATTTCGCGAGGCGCTGCTGCGGCCCGGCGATCGCGTGACGGTCTTCGGGCTGACGTTTCTCGAACCCGACCCGACCGAGCACGCGGTCCGTTCGTCGCCGCTCGTGCTGCGCATGCGGGGATCAGGGCGGCAGCCGGTCGTCGTCGCGTCGGCCGAGGAGCCGTGACGGGTGGGAACGATCCTGGTGCTGCTGGGCGGCGCGTTGGTCGTCTACCTGAACTGGGTGGCCCTTCACCAGCGCCGGACGCCGCGGCGCGCTCTCCTGCGGATGCCGGCGACGCAGATCGCCGGGGTGAAGGACGGGGCGATGGTCCGCATCGCCGGGCGCGCCGTGGCGCGCGGGCCGCTGCGGACCTCGCCGATCTCGCAGCGGCGCTGCGTCGGTTTTCGCCTGGTCGTGGAGAGACACGACGGACAGGTCTGGCAGAAGGTGGTCGACCTGGAAGAGCTCGACACGTTCCTGCTCAGCGACGACACCGGTGACGCAGTCCTGCACGGACCGTTCGAGATCAACCTGGATCCGTACGACGCGCGTTCGGCGGACCTGCCGCCCGAGCTGTTCGCGGTGCTGGAGAAGGAAGGCGTGCCCGTGAAGGGACCGTTCGGAAACGAGCGCCAGTTCCACTACGTCGAGACGGTCCTGCTTCCCGGCGACGAGATCACCGCCTTCGGGCGCGCGACCGTCGAGATCGACCCCGCCGGCCACGCGCCGTCGCCCCGCCATCCGCCCGTCATGTGCCACCTCTGGGGGCGCGATGAAGCGGTCATCATCGCCGACGCCGACGACCTCGCGCCCTGAGCGAGACGACGAACAGCCCCGCGAATCCGATGGCCGCGAGGCCGGATTGGGTGCCGAACCCTCCCGTGGTGCACCCGCAGCCACCGCCGCGGCTGGCGACGTCGTTTCCGATCGGAACGCTGCTGCCGGCCGCGCCGGTCACGCTGCTGCCCGCCGCGCCGGTCACGCCGCTGCCCCCCGCGCCGTTGCCGGCCGACCCCAGCATGGCGCCCCCGGTGCCGCCCGTTCCAGCTCCCCCTCCGCCCGCGCCACCGCCGCCCGCACCGGCGACACCAGCAGAGCCGCCCGTACCCGATGGGATCGGATACATCATCTGCTCTTTCGGGAACCTCGCGTTGTTGGCGGCGATCCCGGCGGCGATCGCGGCGCTGTTGTCGAGCACGCGCGTCCCCTCACCGGTCTGTTCGCGCGCCCAGGCGATCTCCGTCGCCGGCAAGCCGGACAGGCCGGCGACGCTGGGACTGCCCGCCTGGCAGGTCGTCGCCTGCGAGCCGGCGCGCAGCCAGGCCATCCGCCCGTCCGAGAGCTCGAGCCGCATCGGCGCGTTGCAGTACATGTAGTCCTGGTTGCCGCACATCACCCGGATCACGGCCGTGTGGTTGCTGGACACGGCCGAGAGATCGCGCGCCTCGAAGAAGAACGGATCCTTGGTCATCTCCTCGGGCGAGATGAACGTGTTCAGGCGGGTCAGGTAGGGGTGGCCGTCGATCATCATCTGCGCGTTGATCCGCGGGGTGACGATCGTGTCGGAGATGGCCTGCGTCAGACCGGCCAGGTCGTAGGGCGGAAACGCGTACTGCTGCCAGTAGGAGCTGATGTTGCCGTAGAACTGGGCGGGGGTGATGCCCATCGACGCGACGGCGTCGGGCATCGGGATGTACTTCGTCAGGAGGGGCAGCATCAGCGAATCGCTGGCGAGTCCCATCGAGACCAGCTGCTGCACGTAGGTGGGCGGCGTCATCGCCATCATCAGCGACGTCAGGTTGATCTGGCCGTTGACGTAGACCGTCGCGCGCGCGATCGACGACGCCCCCGCGTACTCCGTGACGAAGGCGTTGCCGCCCGCCTCGTCGGCGGCCTGGCTGACCAGCCCGGTCGGCCCGCCGTAGTTGCTGCCGTAATTCACCCAGTCGATCCGCGCCTCGTCGATCTTGATCTCGTAGTAGGCGCGGGGCGCGACCCGCATGCTCGACAGGACCCAGACCAGCACGGGCATGTTCGGGTTGGCGGCGATCGCGGTCAGGCGAAGCGGCACGCACGCCTCGGTGCCGCGGAAGGTGAGCACGATCGGTTGGATCGATTGCACGCCGACGCCGTTCAGCAGCTTCAGCGCGACGAAGAATTTGTTCTCGCGGACGTACATGTCGATCAGACCGGACGCCTGGTCGGTCACGACGTAGCCTGCGTTCGTCAGCCAGGTCTTGAGTGCCGTCGGATCGTCGGACGTGACGACCGCGGTCTCGAAGGGGCCGACCGCGCCCTGGGAGATGACGGTGACACCGCCTCCACCACCACCGCCGGCGCCGCCCGTGCCGGACACGCCCGCCGAGCCGGTCCCGAAAAAGCCACCGGTGCCGGTCGTGCCGCCGACGCCCGGCGGCGGCAGGCAGGTGCCGTCGGTGACATAGGTCGGCGTGTAGCGCGGCGTGGTGACGCCGCCGAGCGCCGTGAACAGCCGGTCGGTGCCCGTCGACAGCGTCGGCGCGGCGTCGACCGGGACGACCCACGAGAACTTCGCCGCATCGCCCGTGTAGAGGATCTGGATGTGCGCCTGCAGCGTCGGTGCGCCGCCCGCCGGATCCGGCGTGAACGAGAAGACGACGTTCTCGCCGTTCTGCGCGACCGGCAGCGGGGTGAACGGGTTCGCCGGCGGGCTGTTGCAGAACAGGCCGCCGCACGCGCTGGCGTCGCCGTGGCTGGCCACGAGCATCAGGCTCGCCAGCCCGAACAGAATCGCCATCGTCGCCAGCGTCGACCTGCCCGAGTCGTGCATCGTGTTCATGGCCCTCTCCATTTCGCGAGCCGCCGCCTCAGCGGTAGACGACGCGAATCCTCTGGTTGTGAGTGTCTGCGATGTAGACCTCGCCCTGGCGTCCGACCTCGACGCCGAACGGGCGATCCAGCAGCGCCGCGGTGGCGGGTCCGCCGTCCCCGGCGAAGCCCGCCTGGCCGCATTGGCCGGCGAGCGTCGCGATGATCCCGTCGGGCGTCATCACGCGCACGCAGTCGTTGTCGCTGTCCGCGATGTAGATCTGTCCGTCCGGGCCGATCGCGACGTCGGTCAGCCGGCCGAGTTGCGCCGAGACGGCCGGGCCGCCGTCGCCCGCGAAGCCCCACTCGCCGGTGCCGGCGACGGTGGTGATGGTGCCGGCCGGATCGATGCGCCGCAGCCTGAAGTCGTCGGTGTCGGCGACGTAGATGGTGCCGTCGGCGGCCAGCGCGATCCGCCCGCCCGGCGTCGCCGCCTGGCCGATCGGAAAGTGGAAGCCTGCCGCGGTCGCCGGTCCACCGTCGTTCAGCACGCACGGATCCGGGTTCACGGAATCGGCGCAGTGACCGATACCGGCGATCGTCGAGATCGTGTCGTCGGCGCGATCGACGCGACGGATCATCTGGTTGGCCTGATCCGCGATCAGCAGGTTGCCGGCGGCGTCGAACACGATCGCGACCGGCAAATTCAGCGTCGCCAATTCGGCCGGTCCACCGTTGCCAGCGAAGCCGCGCATGCCGGTTCCGCAGACGTCGACGATCGTTCCGGTGGTCAGGTCGACCTTCTTGACGCGGCTATTGTGCCAAGCGGCGATCCACAGCTCCGTCGGCGGCCCCATCGGGTCGAAGGTGACGTTGGTCGGGTGATTGAGGCGATCGGTGCTTGGATCGTCGGCGGCGAGGCCCAGCTCGCCGGCACCGGCGACGATGCGCATCGTCCCGTCGTCGTCGATCATCCGGATCCGGTGGTTGTTCCAATCGACGACGTAGAGATGATTGTCCGGACCGACCGTCGTGTCCTGGGGCAGGTAGAGCCGCGTCTGCAGCGCGGGCAGACCGTCGGCGCCGTCGCCGGCGATTCCGGTGCCGGCCACCGTGCAGATCTGCCCGGACGCGCAGAGCGCGGTCGTCGTCGGCGACGCGGAGGGCGGCGGGGGCGTGGTTGGCGAGTCCGATGGTGAGCGCGCGGGAGTGTCGTCGCCGCACGCCGCGAACAGCGGCGCGACGATCAGGGCGGCAAAAATTCCGTGTCCGCGCATCGACCGGGCTGCGTAGCAACGGTCATGCCGGCCGCGCACGAGATCACGCGCGCGGCGCGATCTCCGACGGAGATTGCGGCCGCGATGAATGCCGGCGGGCGCCGCCGCCCGGGCCGCCGCGATCGCGGGATCGCTCTCAACCGCGACACGAAAGTCGCGGTCGCCGGCCAGCTCGCGTCAGTCCGTGATCGCGATGTGGCGCGGTTGGTCGGCGACGCGTTTCAGCCAGGCGCGGATCGCCGGGAACGGGGCCAGGTCGAAGCCGCCCTGGTCGGCGACGTGCGTGTACGCGTAGAGCGCGATGTCGGCGATCGAATAGCCGTCACCCACGAAGAAGGTCCGTGCGCCGAGGTGCCGCTCCATCACTTCCAGCGCGGCGACGCCCCACTTGCGCTTGCCGGGAAGGGCCGCTTCCCGCTCCGCAGTCATCTCCACCTTGTGCGTGATCCAGTACCGGATGGTCGCGATGTTCGGTTCGTGGCTGTACTGCTCGAAGCACATCCACTGCAGCGCCTGCGCGCGCAGCCAGCGCCCTCCGTCGTCGCGCGCGCCGGGAAGAAACGGCGTCCCCTCGGCCAGGTACCAGAGGATCGCGTTGGATTCGGGCAGGCAGCGTCCGTCCTCCAGTTCCAGCACCGGGATGCGGCCATTGGCGTTCTTGTCGCGCAGGAATTCGGGCGTCCGCGTCGCGCCGTGGTCGATGTCGTACTCGATGCGTTCGAACGGGATGCCGAGCTGGGTCAGCAGCAACCGTACCTTGTAGGCGTTTCCCGACGTGGCGCTGTCGTGGAGGCGAAGCATGCCTCCGGTCCTAGCACAGCCGCGCGTAGCTCGCGTCGCGATCGCGGCGGATGTCGGCCAGCAGGGCGTCGAGGGCGGCGAGGCCGCGCGCGGACACGGTCGCGAAGTTGGCGCGGGCGACGTCGGCGGATACTTGACCGCGCAGGCTGTCGATCAGCGACGCGCGGACCAGTTGCAGCGTCGGATCGGGCGTCCGGCGGATGAACGGCACCAGCCGCGCGGCGTCCAGTACCCCGTCGGGGGCGCGGTAGTCCGGATGGAACGCCGCCGCCAGAAAATCGCCCCCGGTGCGGCGGACGCTCTCGGAAAACTTCTCCCAGGCGCTCACCGTGCAGGCGACGCGCGGGAAGATCGCCAGACCGATCGCCGCGTCGGGTTTCGCGCCCAGCTCGTCGATGAACGCGGCGACGGCGGCCGCGTCGGGCTCGGCGTCGGCGAACACCCGCTGCGTCACCTGTCCGTCGATCCAGGCCCGCGCCGCCCACGGACAGAGCTGCCAGCCGATCACCACCTCCTCGACGTAGCGCGCGTTCACGCGCAGGGCTTCGGCCGTTAGCCGATCGCTCACTTGGCGATCACTTCCCCTTGTCGCCCGACTCGACGAACGCCCCCATGTGGCGGAACTTCTTGTAGCGGTCGGCGCGCAGCTCCTCGGCTTTGAGGTAGTAGAGCTCCTTGAGGTGCCGGCGCAACGCCTCGCCCAGGATCTTCGCCGACGCGTCGTGGTCGCGGTGGGCGCCGCCCGGCGCCTCGGGCACCACCTCGTCGACGACGCCCAGCCGCTGCAGATCGGTCGCCGTCATCTTCATCGCGGCGGCCGCTTCGGGCTTCTTGCCGTCGTCGCGCCAGAGGATCGACGCGCAGCCCTCGGGCGAAATGACCGAATAGGTGGCGTACTCCTGCATCAGGATCCGGTTGGCGACGCCCAGCGCCAGCGCGCCGCCCGAGCCGCCCTCGCCGATCACGGCGCAGACGATCGGGACGGGCAGGCCCGCCATCACCTCGAGGTTCTTGGCGATCGCCTCGGCCTGGCCGCGTTCCTCGGCGTCGACGCCGGGGTAGGCGCCCTGCGTGTCGATGAGGCAGATGATGGGACGGCGCGTGCGCGACGCCAGCTCCATCAGGCGGAGCGCCTTGCGGTAGCCCTCCGGCTTCGGCTGGCCGAAGTTGCGCAGCACCTTCTCCTTCGTGCTGCGCCCCTTCTGGTGCCCGAGCACCAGAGCCGGCATCCCGTCGAACGTCCCGAAGCCGCCCACCACCGCGGGATCGTCCGCGAACCGGCGATCGCCGTGCAGCTCGATGAACCCTTCGAACAGGCGTTCGATGTAGTCGAGGGTGTACGGCCGCGCCGGATGGCGGGACAGCTGCACCTTCTGCCACGGCGTCAGCTCGGAGAAGATCTTCTGCTGCAGCTCGCGGGCGCGCGCTTCCAGCAGCGCGATCTGCGGCCGCAGCTCGGAGGCGCCGCCGCTGACCCGGACCAGTTCCTCGATCTTGCGTTCCAGCGCGACGACCGGTCGCTCGAAATCGAGCGTCGGTGTGTCTGCGGCTGCTGCTGCTGCTGCTGCGGGCTCAGCCATGAGGGCAGGGGGATTTTTACCTCAGAAACGCGCGGCCGGCGCGGGGCGTTTTGCCCGGCAGCGTCGACGTTGCCGCGGACCGCCGCGTCAGCTATAGGCATCGCCATGGACGCCTATCCGATCGTGAAGCAGTTTGCCCGCACGCTCAGGAATCTGGACGCCGTGCTCGACAAGGCGACGAAGTACGCCGAGGCGCGCAAGTTCGACGTCAACAACTTCTGCACGGCGCGTCTGCATCCCGACATGCTGCCGTTCGCCTTCCAGATCAGGAACGCCTGCGATCACGCCAAGTCGGCCGCCGCGAACCTGTCAGGCAAGACGGCGCCCAAGCACGAGGACACCGAGAAGACCTTCGCGGAGCTGCGCGAACGGATCGCGAAGTGCGTCGCCTACCTCGACAGCTTCGCCGCGACGGACTTCGGAGCCCTCAAGCCCGACACGATGATCCGGCTGCCCAACCGCCCCGGCAAGGCGATCGCCGCCGCGGAGTACCTCTACGCGCGGCAGATCCCGAACTTCTTCTTCCACGTGACGACAGCCTACGACCTCCTCCGCCAGGGCGGGGTCGAGATAGGCAAGAGCGACTATCTCGGCCCGCTCGGCTTCGTCGATCTGTAGGCCGCCGGTTAAGGCGCCGCTCAGAGGCCGGGTACGGCGTTCTGCGCGAGCTGCAACGCCATGCCCGGGAACCATGCGCCCGCGGCGGGATCGATGAATCCCCACACCGGGTCGACCGTGGTGCCGCCCGGACCGAGTCCGCGCGTGCACTGGCCGTCGGATTCACCGGGGATCTTCACCCAGAGGTAGGCGTCGAGCAGCGTGTTGCTGGTGGCCGCGGTCGGTCGCAGGCCGACCCCGCGTCCCGGCGGGTTGCACCAGTCCTGCGGATCCGGATAGCCGCCCGTCGGCGTCCACGGCCCCTCGCCGTTGCGGCTGGTGTCGATGACGAAGTGTCTGAGGCCCGCGTCACCGGGGTAGTGGAACTGTTTTTCGACGTTGTCGTGGTACCACGCGTCCGTCAGGCCCCAGGTGTTGAAGTCGTTCGGATTCGCCGGGAAGTACTGGCTCGCGCACCACTCGGTGTGGGTGGCGCCCCACGAACCCGAATGCGGATCGGCGAACCAGATGCACTCGGCAACCCACCGCCCGTACTTCTCGAGGTGGGCGTTCGGCCGGTAGTTCGACACGTTCACGAAGAAGCCGTCCGCGCGCAGCACACCCGCCTGCAGCAGGCGGTCGGCAGAGTCGCCGGCGCCCAGCCACGACGTGTGCGTGCCGTCGAGGTACACGTGCGTGCCGGGATTCGCCTTCAGCGCGTCGACGGCGTAGTTCAACATCGCGAACCGTTGCGCAGCGGCGGTGTCCGGGTTTGCCTCGGGGGGCTGGCATCCCTCGAGTTGATTCGGCGGATTCCAGCCGTCGCGGTTCGCGAACGGATTGTAGAAGGGGATGATCCCCAGGCCGTCCGGCTCGAGGATGACGATCGCCGCGCTGTCGCCGATGCCGGCGGCGAACCCCGCGATCCACGCCTCGTAGTCCGGCAGGCTGGCGGCGCCGCCCGCCGAGAAGCTGCCGCAGTCACGGAACGGGACGTTGTAGGCCACCAGGACGGGGACCGTGTTCTTGGCGTTCGCGAGGCTGACGGTGTTCTTCACGTCCTGCTGGACGCCGTGGGGCGTGCCCCCCGTGAACCAGACCGCCTGCGGCGTGTCGACCATCTGTTCAATCAGCGCGGCGTCGGCCTTGTCGCCGCTCGAGATCAGACTCGCGATCTGTGCAGTCGAGCCGTGATCGACCTTCGGAACGTAAAACGGCGTGCTCGGATCCAGCGCCCCCGCGCTGCCCTCCCGCGCCGAAAACAGCAAGGCGCCGATCGACAGCGCCTGGGTGAAGCGAATCGCCTTCCGCATGGCTTCCTCTCCTCGTCCAAGTTGTTGTGAGGCTGACGAGGGGAAAGTGCCTGACGGCGAGGCGGTGCGGCAATTAAAACATTGCAAAAGTTGTTTACGCCGCCGGAGCGACTAGAGCGCGCCGCGGATGCGCGCCGCGAACGCCTCGCGCTCGGCGTCGTCGGCGTAGGGGACGCGCGGCCAGAAGAAGCCGCGCAGGCCGTCCTTCTTCCTTCGCGGGACGACGTGGACGTGAAGGTGGGGCACGCTCTGCGACACCTTGTTGTTCATCGCCACGAAGGTGCCGTCCGCGTCGAGGCCCGCCTCGACGGCCCGGGCGACGCGCTGGACGGCCGCGAACAGCGCGCCGAGGGCGGGGACGGGCGCGTCGGACAGCGTCGGGATGTGCGCGCGCGGCACCACCAGCACGTGGCCCTTGAACACGGGCCGCGCGTCGAGAAATGCGGCCACGTCGTCGTCGCGCATCACCATCGTCGCCGGGACATCGCCGGCCGCGATCGCGCAGAAGAGACAGCCCGCGGTCATTGCGCGATCGCGATCGCGTCCTCGACGCGGGGCGGGTCCTCGAAGCGGCGCGCCGCCTCCTGCTTGCGAAACCAGGTGCGCTGCCGCCGCGCGTACGCGCACGTCGCCTGGACGGTCTCGGCGATCGCGTCGGCCAGCGCGGCAGTGCCGTCCAGCACGGCGCCGAGCTGCTTGTAGCCGAGCGCCTGCAGCGGCTTGAGCGCGGGGCCGTAGCCGGCCGCGCGCAGCGCGCGCACCTCGTCCAGGAAGCCGGCGGCGATCATCTGATCGACGCGCGCGGCGATGCGCGCGCGCAGCGTCGCGAGCGGGGGATCGAGCAGCAGCACGGTCGGCGCCAGATCGGCGGGCGCGGCGGCCCGCCGCCGCAGCGTCGTGATCGGCACGCCCGTCTGTTCGTAGACCTCGAGCGCGCGGCTGATGCGCATCAGATCGCGCGTGCGGATGGCGGCGGCGGCCTCCGGATCGACGGCGGCCAGCCGGGCGTGCAGCGACTCGACTCCGTCGGCGGCGGCCTCGGCGCGGTGGCGCGCGCGGATCGCCTCGTCGGGCGGGGGCGCTTCGAACAATCCGGTCACGAGCGCGCGGTAGTAAAGGCCC
>DATFXS010000893.1:0-2089 GCA_035315605.1 Polyangia bacterium | reverse complement strand
GGGTGCTGCTGGCGGCCGTCGTCGCGCCGGGCGCCGCGCGCGCCGCGCCCGATCCGCGCGCGGCGGTGGCGGTTCCGGCGGTGACGAAGGTGACGGTCGTCGATCCCCCCGCCGACGATCGGATCCTGGTCGAGGCCGGCCTGCGGATCCGCGCCGAGCTGGACGCCGCCGGCCTCTCCAACCGCGCCGTCGCCTGCGCGGGCGGCGTCGGTTCGGCCGGTTGCGACGCCACCGCGTCGGCGGCGGCGATCGCGCTGTCGCGCCAGGACGGCCTGGCGACGATCCGCGTGATCGCGACGTTGCCCGACGGCTACGAGCTGCACCGGTTGATCCGCGTGCCGGGTCCGGAGGGCGGCGACGATCCGTCGGTGCTGGCGGTGCGCGCCGTCGAGCTGCTGCGCGACATCTACCTGGACATCCCCCGCGATTTTCCGCGCCGGGAGGCGGTACCGGCCGAGCCGGCCAAGCCGGCCGAGGTCACGACCGTGCCGGCGCCGCCGCCGCCGAGCGACCGCAGACCGCTGCGCGTCTTCCTGGGCGCGGCGGTGCTGACCGGCCGGCGCGGGCTGGGGCCGGCGGTCGCGCCGGTGCTCGCCGTCGCCCTTCCGGTCGGCTACGGCCTGTCGCTGACGGCGACGGCATCGGCCCCGTTCCAGCGGCTGATCGGCGACGCCGACACGGGCACGGCGTCGACGACGCAGGCGCTCGCTATGGTGGGCGGGCGGTACGAGCTGGTGTTCGGGAACGTCAGCCCGTTCGCGACGCTGGCGACCGGCCTGCACTACCTGCGCGCCGAGCGAGCGCCGACGATAATGGGGACGGGCACGGCGACGACGACGGACGCCATCTCGCCGCTGATCGCCGTCGGTGCCGGCGTTTCGGTCTGGTTCCGGCGCTGGCTCGCCGCCACGGCGCAGCTGGAATCGTTCTACACGCAGCCGATCACGGACATCACGGTCAGCAACGTCGTCGTCGGGACAGCGGGCGGGCCGTCGCTGCTGGCGCAGATCGGACTGTCGGTGTCCCTCGGGGAACGCTGACGCGTCAGCGCAGCGGCTGCGACGCCATGGTCGTCGCGATCGCCTGATAGAGGCTGCGGCGCGGATCGTCGCTCCGGAAGATCAGCCGGAAGAAGTCGTGCAGCGGCTTCACGCGCGGCAGGATCGGCGCCAGCCGCCCGGCCGCGACGTCGGCGGCGATCAGGTACTGGGGCAGCACGGCGACGCCCTCGCCGGCCAGGGCGCCGGCGCGGATCGCCGCGATGGTCCCGAGATAGACGAAGCGGCCGAACGCGAGGCTGTTGTGCCCGCCGGCTGAATCTCGCCAGTAGGCGTACAGGGGCATGGCCGAGCGCTCGTCGAGCAGCGTGTGGTTCGCGGCGTCCGCGGGGCGGCGCAGCGGCGTCCGGCGCAGCAGGGCCGGCTGGCCGACCAGCAGATAGTCCTCGCGGTGCAGGCGCACGGCGTCCAGCTTCGGATCGTCCATGCGCATCGATCCGACCGCGCAGTGGACCTCGCCGGTGCGGACGCGGATCAGGAGATCGCTGCCGGATCCGAAATAAAGATGGATCGTCAGCTGCGGGTGGCGGCGCCGCAGCTGCGGCAGCATCGGCACGATCCACGACATGCCGAGCTCGTGACGCGTCCCCAGCACCAGATCCTGCGGCGGCGGACCGGTGTCGCCGCGCCCCGCGCGCAGGCAGGCGTCGGCGGCCTCCAGCGCCTGCTGGGCGTGCCCGAGCAGCGTCAGCCCGGCCTCGGTCAGCGTCACCCGCCGCGTCGTGCGGTGAAACAGCGGCCGGCCGATCTGCGCCTCCAGCTGGGCGATGCGCTGTCCCAGCGCCGCCGGCGTCAGCGCCACCGCGCGCGCCGCGGCCCGAAAGTTCAGCAGGCGCGCCGCCTCCACGAAACACCGAAGCGATTCGAATGACGGCGGCGACGACACCGCGTCAGCTCGCGGGTTGCGACGTCGACGCCGAATGGGACGCCGGCGCCGGTGTCGTCAGGACGTTGATGTAAGTCACTGCGAGCGTCGCGAAGAACGCCGCCGTCAGCACCTCGAAATGGCGGTTGTAGTCGGGATCGAGATC
>DATFXS010000892.1:0-4403 GCA_035315605.1 Polyangia bacterium | reverse complement strand
CACGCTCTGCATGACCGGCGCCTGTTGCGGCACTGGCTGCTGCGCGTCCGGCGAATGGTGCGACCAGAGCGGCGCGACGCCGGTCTGCCGGTGCGGTAACGGCGCCGCATGCACGAACGGACTGATGTGTGCGGCCTCGCTGGGCGGGCCCGGAATCTGCGGCACGATCTGCTGCGGCGGCGCCGGCAACCCGTGTCCGGTCTCGCGGCGGATCTACAAGCGCGACATCACGCCCGTCGACGATCCCACCTTGCAACGCCTGTACGCGGAGCTGCGCCAGATCCAGCTCAACACCTATCAATACAAGCAGGATCCGCCCACGGCGCCGCGCCGCCTCGGCTTCATCATCGACGACACGAAGACCTCGTACCCGATCAACCCGGACGGGACGACCGTCGATCTGTACGGCTACCTGAGCATGGCGGTCGCCGCGATCCAGGTTCAAAGCCGCGAGATCGAAGACCTTCGCCGAGAGGTGGCGCGCCTCAAATCATCGGCGCGGCGGCGTCAGACGCCGGCGAGGTAAAGGCCGGCGTAGATCTTCGGATCGACTCCGAGACCGGCCTCCTGCTTCGCGGCCAGGAACGACGGAAGCTCCGCCAGCGGCACCTCGTGGACGGTGATCTCCTCGGTGTCGTCGCCGCCACCGGCGCCGACGCGCGAGAGCCCGCGGGCGCTGAAGAAGGAGACCGTCTCGTCGCTGACGCCGACGGCGATCGGTCCCTCGAACAACGCGACCAGCTCCGCCGCCCGCAAGCCGGTCTCTTCTTCGAGCTCGCGCGCCGCCGCGTCGTGCAGGCTCTCGGCGCGCCGCTCGTCGACGTCGCCCACCAGGCCGGCGGGCAGCTCGATGACGCGCCGGTGGACGGCGGGACGGTACTGCTCCACCAGCACCAGCCGTCGCTCGTCGGTCACCGCCACGATGACGACGATGCCGGTGACGCCGGGCCGCGTGACGTACTCCCAGCCCCCCTCGTCGATGAACGTCAGAAAGCGGCCCTTCGCGAGCAGGCGGGGCTTCGCCGCGGTTGCCGGTCTGTCGTCGCTCTTGCTCACGAAAGTCGCCTCACATTAGCTCGGGCTCGCAGAGGCTGCATCGCCAAAGAAACGCGGCCAGAAAACCGCGGTCGCCCGTGAGTTTGGTTGTCGTCGCGATCGCCGCGGTGCTTTCCGCTTGTGGCGACGCCCGACCACCCGTCTGCCAGTGACCCGTCGTGCCGTGCTCGCAGGTCATAGCGTCGGACCCGCTGACGGCCGCCCTTTCGGCCTGCACCGGACTGACCATCGAGCTTTGCCAGGAGGCGGGCTGCACGCTGTCCAGCCTCGATGATTGCATCGGGACGAAACCGTCTGCTCGCAGTTTGCCGAGTACCTCACCTGCCCCGCATATCCCCTCTGTTCGCCGGTCGTCGCGCAGTGCCTCGGCACGGCCGCGTCCTGCGACTCGCTCAAGACGGAGTCCGCGTGCGTCGCACAGCGCGACTGCACCTGGGGCCCGCCCCCGTAGCGCGAACTGACCGCTCAGTAACTGTCGTAGGGAACGACGTCGATGGCGCTCGCCGCCACCTTGGCGTCGATGAGCATCTTCTTCATCACTGACGCCGTCGCGACCATCGTGATGGCCAGATCGCGCGCGTGCACGTGGCGCTTGATGGCGGCGTTGACGGCGGTGGGCGTCAGCGCGTTCAGCTGGTCGGGGTAGCGATCGACGAAGTCCGCCGGCAGGCCGGCGACCTCCGCCGACACGCGCGCGGCGAGCCGATGCTCGGGAACGTCCATCTCGGACGCGTGCGAGCCGATCAGGAATCGCTTGAAGAACGCGACCTCGTCGGCGCCCAGCCCCTTCTCCATGAACGCGACGTAGAGGCGCAGCGCCAGCTTCAGCGTCGTGACGGTCTTGTCGCTGCCCGTGAACACCCACCCGGTGACGGCGCCCGGGCCCCGGTGTTCGGAGAGCGACAGATAGGCGCCGTAGGCGAGGCCGCGCCGGCGACGGATCTCGCTCATCATCGTCGCGTTCATCGCGTGGCCGCCGAACGCCGCCAGGCCGAGGGTCAGAGGAAGAAAGTCCGGATCGCTCGCGCGCACCGCGGGATGGCCGAACAGAACCTGCGTCTGCTGCCGATCCGGCTTGTCGACCAGCTGGATGCGCCAGCCCTTGGGCGGCACGGGTTCGCGCAGCTCGAGCGCGTTCGCCTCGGGCGGTGGCCCGGCGCCGAGGCCCCGGAACGTGCGCTTCAGCGTGGCCGCCAGCGCGTCCGCCTCGACGTCGCCCGAGAACGCGAACACCAGGTTCTTGCCGACGAAGTGACGGCGGAAATGCGCGGCAACCTCGTCGGCGTGCGCCGCCTCCAGGGCCGCCACCACGCCGTCGGTGGGATGGCCGTACGGGTGATCCGCGTACACGTTGCGGACGAAGAAACGCGCCGCCAGCTCGCGATCGTCGTTGCGCTGTTCATCGATCTCGCCGACGACCTCGCGCCGCGTCCGTTCCAGCTCGGCCGCGGAAAAGTTCGGCCGGACCAGCACGTCCGCCACCAGCGTCAGAAAGGCGTCGAGGTTGCGGGCCAGCACCTCACCCTCGAAGCGGGTCGAATCGACCAGCGTCGTGATCTCCAGCGTCGCCCCCAGCCCGTCGAGCGCGGCGTCGAGCTCCTCGCGCGATTTTCCGCCCGCGCCGCGCCGGGCCCACTCGGCGGCCAGGTTCGTCAGCCCTTCCCGGTGACGCGGATCGGCCGCCGAGCCGGAGCGCGACGCGACCACGACGTGCACGAGCGGGATCGTGTGGTTGCTCTCGACGATCAGCAACGATCCGGCCGGCCCGGGGCGCCGGACCGCCGCTGCGATCGGCGCCGGCGCCGGCGGCGCGGGCTTGGCCGCGGCGCTGCCGGCCGCCAGCGTCGCCGACAGCAATGCGCCGATCACGACCGCGCCTCGCGCTTCGGGCGCACGACGACGACCGAGCGGGCATTCGTCGCCAGATAGGCGGTGGCGATCCGCCGAATGTCGTCCGCGGTGACGGCCTGGTAGGCCGCCGCGCGCGCGAACAGATTCTGGAAGCCGCCGCCCGCGGTCTCGAACTCGCCCACCG
Organism: Polyangia bacterium; assembly: GCA_035315605.1. GTDB lineage: Bacteria > Myxococcota_A > Polyangia > Fen-1088 > Fen-1088 > JADGRB01. Next base: position 1,312 of record DATFXS010000892.1, on the reverse strand, counting down.
CCTCGGCGCGGCCGTGGCTGGACGACAGCCGCCGCCAGAACTCCGTTTCGAGCCGCGCGATCGCCTTGGCCAGCTCGCGGGGGGGCAGGGTCTCGGACGCCAGCGCCTTCCCGGCGTCGACGATCGCGCGCTCGGCTTCCTCGGCAGCGTGCCCCTTCGCCATCTGGACCCAGATCGCGTAGAGGCCGGGGTCGCGCGTCGGCGACATGTCCGCGCGCACCGACGTCGCCCACTGCTTGTCGACGACCAGCAGCCGGTTGAGGCGCGACGACGGACCGCCCGCGAGGATCTCGGCGGCGACCTCGTAGGCGGCGCGGTCCCGGTCGCTCAGCGACGGCGCGGGAAAACCGACCACCAGCCGCTCGGCCGGCACGGGCCGGGCCAGCGTCGCCCGCACCTCGGTGGCCGGCGCGATCTCCGGCCGGGTGCGATCCGGCGGCAGCGGGGCAGCCGCCGGAATGCCGCCGTAGTGACGGGCGATCAGATCCATCGTCGCGCCCGGGTCCAGGTTGCCGGCGAGGATCAGCACCGCGTTGTTGGGCGCGTAGAAGCGTTTGTAGAACGCGTTCGCCTTCGCCTGCGTGATCGCCTTGATGTCCTTCATCCAGCCGATCACCGGCCAGCGATAGGGGTGCGACTTGAATGCCTGCTTGTAGAGCTGTTCGTCCATCGTGCCGTCGACGCTGTCCTCGACCGACGACAGCCGTTCCTCGACGACGACGTCGCGCTCGTTGTCGACCTGGCTCTTGCGCAGGTCGAGGTTGGTCATCCGGTCCGCCTCCAGGCGCGCGGCCAGCTCCAGCTCGCCGGGCGGCAGGTCGTCGACGTAGGCGGTGAAGTCGTAATACGTCATCGCGTTCGCGTTGCCGCCCGCCGCCTCGATGGCGCGGTCGAACTCGTCCGCGGCCGTGTTCTTCGTCTGCGTGAACATCAGGTGCTCGAACAGGTGGGCGAGGCCGGTGCCGCCAGCGTCCTCGTCCTCGTTGCGCGACCCGACGCGGAACCAGGTCGTGTAGCTGACGTTGGTCGCCTGCGGATCGGGCAGCAGCACGACTTCGAGGCCGTTTTCGAGCCGCCACTTGCGCGCGGTCAGGCCGCCCAGCGACGCGCTGCCCGCCTCGACGAAGGCGGCGGGCGCGGCCGGGGCCCCGGCGCCCGCGCCGGCCGGCGCGGATGCGCGCGGCGTGGGGGAGGGCGGCGCTCCGCCGCCGCCCCGGCCGCGGGCGGCGGCGCAGGCCAGCCCGGGCAGCGCGAAGGCGAGCGCGACGAGGAGGTGATTGGTCATCGACATCAGGGCCATCAGAACTTGAAT
>DATFXS010000891.1:0-8017 GCA_035315605.1 Polyangia bacterium | reverse complement strand
GCCCGGCTTCGTCGGAGGCGGCGGGGATGGGTCGTCCGGCGGTTCCTCGTCGAGTGACAGCGGATTCTCCGGCGGCGGCGGCAGCTCTGGCGGCGGGGGTGCCTCCGGCAGCTGGTAGGCGGATCGGGGCGACTTCGGGCCCGCGACTTCGTCCGAATAAAGGTGGGAACTGGCGGTACGGCTCTGCTGTCCCTATAGACTAGGAGGCGCAGGAATGAGACGTCTCGGTCGCGGCGTCTGGCTCGGGTTCGCGGTGCTGGTGCTGTCCGCCGCCACGCGGCCGGCGCCGATCTTGATTGAAGGCGTCCCGCACATCCGGCAGGAGCCCGATTTCTGTGGCGAAGCGTGCGTCGCGATGTACCTGCGCAAGCTCGGGTACAACGTCGACCAGCGCGCGGTCTTCGATCGGGCCGGGCTGGATCCCCGTCTCGGGCGTGGGCTCAATACGCCCGAGCTGAAGCGCGCGGTCGAAGCGTTCGGATTCCGGCCCGGACCGGTCTGGCACAACATCGCGGCGAAGAACGCCCCCGCCGAGCTGGCGCGCGAACAGAACGCGATGCTGGCCGACCTCGCCCGCGGCGTGCCGTCGATCGTCTGCATGCATTACGATCGCGCGCCGCGATCGCCGGAGCACTTCCGCCTGGTGCTCGGCTTCGATCGCGCGACCGACGAGATCATCTTTCACGAGCCTGGCCAGAACGAAGGGGCCTACAAGCGGATGGCGAGCGCGCGCTTTCAGGAGCTGTGGCCGCTCAAGTACGGCCGCGACACCTGGCTCGCCATCCGGATCGTGCTCGAGCCTGGCAAGCTGGACGTTGCGGCGCCACCCGACGGCGTGACGCCGGCGGCGCACGCCCAGCACGTCATGAAGTTGAAGGCGAAGGCGGAGATCCCGGACGGCTACGCGACGCGCGTCGCGGGGCCGTTCTTCGTCATCGGCGACGAATCGCAGGCGCGGGTCGAGCACTACGCCGAGACGGTTGACTGGACCGTCGGCCACCTCAAACGCGACTTCCACATGCGCGAGCCCCCCAACGTGATCGACATCTGGCTGCTGGGCAGCGCGGAGAGCTACGTCGACAACGCCGTCCGTCTGTACGGGAAGCGCCCGTCGACCCCGTTCGGTTTCTTCCTGCCCGAGCACCAGGCCCTCTTCATGAACATCGCCACCGGCGGCGGCACGCTGGTGCACGAGGTGGTCCACCCGTTCATCGCCGCCAGCTTCCCGGCCGTACCCGCCTGGTTCAACGAGGGGCTCGCGTCGCTGTACGAAGCGGTGCGCGAGAAGCACGGCCAGCTCTGGGGGATACCGAACTGGCGCCTGGCCGGACTCAAGCGCGCCATCCGCGCCGGCAAGCTGCCGTCGTTCGCCGCGATGACCGCCGACAGCGACAGCCGCTTCTACGCCTCCAGCACCGGTTACGCCCAGGCCCGCTACCTCTGTCTCTACTTGCAGGAGAAGGGCCTCCTGCACCGCTTCTACGATCGTTTCTCGGCCAGCGTCGCCGCCGATCCCACCGGATACAAGACGCTGCTCCAGGTGCTCGGCGATCCGGACATGACGAAGTTCGAAGCCGACTGGCAGGCCTGGGCCCTCACCCTCGAAGCCGACTAGAGCGCGTCTCGTAAGTGGCTCGCTCACTCAACTCTTCGGCGGGGGCGGGAGGAACGGCTGTTCGGTCGTCCTCCGCGAGCAAGCTCGGAATCCCGTCGGCCGCAACGATCCAAGCGGCCGCCTACGCTCCGGCCGACCGAACAGCCGTCCCCCCCGCTCGTCTCAGAGCAACGCTTCGCTCCGCCCGGAAACCGCTATCCAGCGAGCGAGGGGTGGCGATTTGGTGGGGACCCGACGAGACTTTTTCGGCGCGGGGCGGGGGGAGCCCGCCCGATCGCGTGTGTGACGGCAAAGTAACTTTGCGTAAGACCACGACTCGCCGAAAAAGTCTCGGCGGGGAGGCGGCCGGAGCGACAGGACCCCGCAGCGAGCGGAGGGCCGCCCCGCTTATAACCCGCGAGCCGATCAATTGAACGTGAAGCGGCGTTCGACGGTCATCGGGCCGCCGCGCGGGCGCGTGAACGTCCACTGGCTCATCACGCGCTTGGCGCAGTCCATGATGCCGAGGTCGACCGGCTGAATGGCGACGACGTCGGTCGACGCGGTCGTCCCGTCGGGCGCGATGATCCAGCGCAGCAGCAACTTGTCCGCCACGATCTCGGCGGGCTTCAGCTGCTTGACGCGCGCGACCTCGATGCGGCAACCGGCGATGTCCGCGAAGTGCCCGGCGATCTCACGATCGAGCACCTGCGGATCGATGAAGCCGGCGGGCCGCGGCGCGGGCGCCCGATCGATCGACGACGCGGCCCGCGCGATCGACTTTTCCTTGGAAGCCGAAGGGAGGGCGTCGTTTTCGATCACGCCCGTCGGCATGGGAGCCGGCGCGACGGCGATCCGCCCCGTCTCGTGCAGCGACGGCCCGTCCATCAGGCGCAGCGGCGACAGCGCATCCGACGACGACGGCGCCGCGGACGTTTGCGGTGGCACCGCTCCACCGGCGCTCGTGTCAGCAGCGGCCGGCGTTCCGGCCGCCGGGGCCGGCTGCCCGGGCTGCGCCCGCGCCGTCCCCACCATCAGACCCGCCAGCCCAGCGGCCAGCACCAACATCCCGCGAGCCCTCCTCCCGAACCCCATCGCCCAACCTCCGCGCGACCTCGACCCCTACGAGCAATTTGTCCACCCCTTGCCCCCTCGCAAGAGTGGTGAGCAACGCAACGTCAGTAGTTGTAACGGAACCAGCGCATCTGCGGCGGACCGTTGAGGTCGAACAGGAATCCGAACCCGAAGTTGATCGTGCCGTTCTCGATCAGCTGGCGGGGCGGGTTGGGGAACGGCTCGGCTTCCTTGAACGCCTCCACCGCCTCGTCGTCGAGGAACTCCAGCCCCGAAGGCTGCGCCAGCGCGACGTTGCTCAGCCGTCCGTCGGGCTTGAGCTGGATGCGCAGCTCGGTGTAGCGGTTCCGGCGACCGTACACGGCGCCGGTCGGATCGCGCTGGCGGTAGACCTCGTCGGGATGCCAGTGCTCCGCGACCTGTCGCTTGACGCGGTTGAAGAAGGACGCGAACCGCCAGCGCTTCGAGTTGAGCGCGGTCTCCTCGCCGTCGTCGACGTCACGGAGCGCGTCCTGGGTGCCGCCGCCGATCGCGCGCGCCAGCTGCTCCTCGCTCGGCATCAGTGATGGGCCCGTCCCGCCGCGCGAGCCGCCGCCCCCCGGCTTCAGCAGCTGTGAATCCTCGCCGAGCTGCGGGATCGAGCCGCCCTGCTCGAGGTGGCCCGGGTCGGGCGCGCCGTTCGCGCTGCCCGGACGCCCGGCGCGCGCCGTCGGCCCGGGCACCCCGGGACCGTGCAGGAACTTCCCCAGATCGGGCGTGCGCATGGCCAGCCGGCCGTCGCCGGACGGCTGCGCCGGACGCGGCACCGCCGCCGTTCCGTTCTGGTCGCCCTGGCGCGCGTTGTCCTCGAAGCGGCCGTACTTCTTCGTCTCGTGCTGGACCGAGCTGTCGTGCTCGGAGACGAACTTCGCGTCGTCGGGCCGCTTCTCCTCGCGCGGCGTCGGCAGGTCGACGACCTGTCCCGGCGCCTTCAGCGAATTCTCTTCCTTCTTGGCCTCTTCGGCCTTGCGCTCCTCGTCCTGCTTTTCGAGGTCGGCGATGATCTTCCGCGCCGCGTCCTCGTCCAGCATGCCGACCTCGATCGATTCGGCGCCGCCCCGTCCCGCGAACGCGCGCGCCAGGTCGGCGTCGCGCGGCGCGAACATGTAGATGCCGACACCGACCAGCAAGATCAGCTCCGCATGCAGGAGCACCGCCACGCCGAACCAGAAACCGAATCGACGCAGGGAAGACTGTTTATTTCTGCTGGATTCGCGCATCGGAGCGGACCCGCCCAGCGTCCTCAAATGTAGCGCTGCCGCGGAAGGAATTCGAGGGGCGTGAACGTCATCGGATCACTGGATTGTCGAAAATGACGGACATCGACATCGGGACGATGTGGGGCATGGGAGGAAACGGCGCGGCACGCCGGACCATGCGAATGGCGGCGCTGTCGAACTCCTCGAATCCCGACGACTTGACGACGCGCGGGCCGTCTGCGACCCGCCCGTCCGTCCCGACGACGAAATAGACGATGGTCACCCCTTGCTCCAGGCGCAACGCGAGGGCCTTCGGAAACTCGAACATTTTGGCGACCCGGCGCTTGATCTCCTGTTCGTAGCGCGCGTACTGCCGGGCCCGGGCGCGCTGCTCGATGTCGGCGGCGCTGGCCTCGCGGTCCGGCGCCCCGAGCTCGCTGGGGGCGGTCCCGTTCGCCGGGCGCGCCACGGCCCCGGCGCGCACGCCGGGGCCTTTGCCTTCGGCGGCGGCCGTCCTCGCGGGCGCGGAAGGGCGGTCAAAGTCGGTCAAGCCGGGGTGCAGTTCGTTAGAGGCCGCGCGCATGGTGTCGTCATCGGCCGCTTTGCCCGGCCGCTCGATGTCGAAACTTCGCGCGCCCTGCTCGGCGTCCAGGGGCCCGGTGCCGCGGTCCGGGACGGTCGCCGCCGCCAGCTCGGCCGATGGGGGCGGCAGGGGCGCCTCGCCGGCCGGCAATTCGCCAGGAGTTCCCGTCTGTCCGCCGGTCGGCCCGGCCAGCGCGACGGCCGATGCGGGGGCCGGTGACGGGGCGCGGCGCGGCGTCTTCGAATGGACCGAATCGCCGATGCCGACCACCGGCTCGCGCCGGATCGCCTGGGGCGAAGCGGGCCGGCCGGATGTCCGGGTGCGCGCGGGTTGCGATTCGGCGGCGCCGTCCGTCAGCCGCGAGCGCAACGTCGATTCGTCGCGCCGGAAGGAATGGTCGGGCGGGTGGCCGCCGGCCGCGCCGTGGTCGGGGGCGGGCGCCAGCAGGTGGCGCCCGTCAGAGTCGCTGGGCGCCATCGTCGAGGGAACCAGGCTGTCACGATCGGCCTGGGGCGCGTCCGTTGCAGGCGCCGGGGGCGCGACGTCGATCGGAATGGCGGCGGCCAGCGGGTCGGGTACGGCGGACACCGCTTCGGCGGGGCCGAGCGTGATCGACTCCGGGACCGGGTCGGCGGCAGCCAGCCGGCCCCGTTCGTCGCGGCCGAACGCAAATAACGCGGCGAGCACGCAGACGTGCGCGAGCGCGGAGCCCGCGAACCCGAGCAGCCAGCTCGTGGGACGGCCCTTCCCCATGCTAAATCGAGGGTAACATGGCGGCCGCCAGGGTCATGGACATCGAACGCCGACTCCTCAAGGACGTGGGCCGCGCCGTGGGCGACCATCGCTTGATCGAAGCGGGGGACCGAATTCTGGTCGCCATGTCTGGAGGAAAGGATAGCTACGCCATGTGCGTGCTGCTCCGGGACTTGCAGGCACGCGCCCCGGTGCGCTTCGACCTGCTGGCGGTGCACCTCGACCAGGGGCAGCCCGGCTACGACGGCACGCCGCTTCAGCGCTGGCTGGAGGCCGAAGGCGTTCCACACAAGCTCCTACACGAGAACACCTACGCGATCGTCACCGACAAGATCCCGGAGGGAAACACCTACTGCTCGCTCTGCTCGCGCTTGCGGCGCGGGATCCTCTACAGCGCGGCGGCTGAGCTGGGCTGCAACAAGATCGCGCTCGGACACCACCGGGACGACGCGCTGGAGACGCTGCTGCTCAACCTGTTCTTCGGGGGCAAGCTGGCGTCGATGCCGCCGCGCCTCGTGACCGACGACGGGCGGTTCGTCGTGATCCGCCCGCTCGCATATGCGGCCGAGAGCGACCTGGCGGCGTTCGCGGAGGAGCGCAAGTTCCCGATCCTGCCGTGCCTGCTGTGCGGTTCGCAGGAGAACGCGCAGCGCAAGCAGATGAAGGCGCTGCTCGCCGAGCTCGAGCGCAAACACCCGACCCTGCGCCAGACGATGCTCGCCGCCCTCGGCAACGTGAACCCGTCGCACCTCTACGACCGGGCGCTCCAAGACCGGGACGCCGAGAACGCCGCGCCCGAGGTGCCCGTGGTTCCGATCCGCATGATCCGGCGATGACGCCGCGCTCGGGACGGGTCTGGGTCGCGGCTCTGCTGCTCGCCGCCGGCCTCTGCACGACCGCCTGGACGAGCTCCGTGGCGCGCGCCTGCGCCGAGTTCTTAAACGGTTCCGTCGCCGAGAGCGACCGCCGCCCGTCGCTCGCTTACGAACAGACGCTGATCTTGTTCGACGCCGACAAGCACCGCGAGCACTTCGTCCGCGAGGTGGTGTTTCGCGCGTCGCGCAAACCGTTCGGTTTCGTGGTTCCGACGCCGACGCGGCCGGAGGTGGCGAAGGTCAAGAACAGCCCGTTCGCGGAGCTGCGCGACTCGTTCCCGTTCCGCAAGACGCGCAGCCGCGGGGTGGTGGCCGCCGCCACCGAACTGGGGGAGGTCGACGTCCTCGAGGTGACCAAGGTCGGCAGGTTCACGGCCTTCGTGCTCCGTGCCTCGGATGCCGCGGGATTTTCCAGCTGGTTGTCTCAAAACGGCTTCGTCAGCACGCCGGAGACGGCGACCTGGCTCGCGCATTACGTGAAGCTCGGGTTCTTCTTCGTCGCCATGCGATATGAGCCGGCACGCGCCGACAAGGGCAAGACGACGTCGGAGACCATCCGCATCTCCTTCGATTCGCCGTTCCCCTACTACCCCTACTTCGAGCCCGCTCCGCCGCGCGGCACGTCCTCGACGCGACCGCGGCTGCTCGAGATCTGGCTCGCCTCCACCCGCGATTACGTGCCGGTGGCTCGCCGCTCGCGCGAGAAGCCCGACTGGGTCCGCCCGTTCCTCAGCGGCTCGCTTTATGCCGCGGAGGTCCACTCGCTGCTCGCTTCGGCCGTCGATTCGACGCTGCTGCCCGCCGGCCGGTTGCAGCTCCGGCGCTTCGCGGACCAGAAGCGTTCTCGCGTCGGATTCGGCGACGTCGTCTTCGTCCCCGTGAGTCCCGACGAGCGTGGTCCGGCGCCGGACGCGCTCCGCGCGTTCACCGAGATCCTCGATCCTGCGGCCGAGCCGCCGCCGGCGGTCTCGGACCTCCTGACCGGCAAGGCACCGGCGTCGAAGTTGCCCGAGGTCGCGACCGAGCCCGGCCGATCGTTCGACCCGGATCTGCGCGATCGAATCGCGCCCCTTCCGGAAGGCTCTTCGACCGTCATCGACGGGGATGCCGACGCCCGCTTCTGACCGTTGTCACGGGCGCGTCGAGGTCAGTTGCGCGTCCAGGTGACGGTGTCGGTCGCCGTCGTGCCGCCGGTGGCGCCGGTGGCGACGACTGCGTTGTCGCCCGGGTTCAGCGCGACGTTCGTCCACTGGAAGATGTGATCGGCGCCGGTGGCGGCACCCAGCGACGTGCCGTTCACCTGCAGGCTCACTGAATCCATGTTCGAGTAGACCTTCACGGTGACGGTCGCGGTCGTGCGCGGGTTGAATCGGCGCGAGGTGATGTAGACGACCGGCGTCGTCGTCCAGTTCGCCTTGTACCAGAAGAAGGCGTCCTTCTTGGTCTGGCGATCGTACGTCACCAGGCCCTTGTCGTTGCGACCGGCCGTGTCGCCTTCGTTTCGGCTGTCGACCGCGAAGTCGAACATCGCCCAGACGATCTTCGCCCACAGGTAGGGGCGCGTCTTCATCTGCTTCCAGTGCGATTCGTGCACCAGGTTCTGCCACTCCTCCGGGTGCGGCGTGCCGAACGGGTCGGGGGCGGTCGGGTTGTCGGCGTGCTGGGTGATGGCGGCGCCGGCGCCGTACTCGCTGATCGCGAGCTTCCACGTCGGTTCCATCGCGTGCAGGCCGTCCGCCCACCCGCCGAATTGATCGGCGGTGCCCGTATACCAGCCGTAGTACCGGTTGAAACCGACGACGTCGCTGTGGGCGGGCAGTCCGCCGGTGTCGCTGGTGCAGCACTCGGCGTAGGTCGTGAGGCGCGTCGGATCCTCCTGATGCGCGAGCGTGTTCAGGCC
>DATFXS010000890.1:0-8124 GCA_035315605.1 Polyangia bacterium | reverse complement strand
AGTCCGGATGTTCGATCCCGTTTGCGGGATGACCGTCGAGCCGGCGACGGCCGCCGGCAGCCACACGCACGGCGGTCAGACCTACTACTTCTGCAGCCGGCACTGCCTGGAAAAGTTCGCCGCCGATCCGGCGCGCTTCCTCGGCGCGCCCGCGGCACCGCCCGTGGCTCCGATGCCGACGACGCATTCCGAGCGGGGGCAGTGGACCTGCCCGATGCACCCCGAGATCGTGCGCGCCGGACCGGGCGCCTGCCCGATCTGCGGCATGGCGCTGGAACGGCGGATCGCGACGGCCGACGACGGCGCCGATAACCCGGAGCTCGCCGACATGACGCGGCGGTTCTGGGTCAGCCTGGTGCTGACGCTGCCGCTGTTCCTGCTCGCGATGGGCGGCATGGTGCCTGCCCTGCGCCACATCGTGCCGATGGGCGCCCGGTCGTGGCTGGAGCTCGGGCTCGCGTCGCCGGTCGTGCTGTGGGGCGGCTGGCCGTTCTTCGTCCGCTTCCGCGATTCGCTGGCGAACCGGAGCCCGAACATGTTCACGCTGATCGGGCTCGGCGTCGCCGTCGCCTACGGCTACAGCCTGGTCGCCCTGCTGGCGCCCGGGATCTTTCCGGCGGCCTTCCGCGGCCACGACGGCGGCGTCGCCCTCTACTTCGAACCGGCGGCGGCGATCGTGACCCTGGTGCTGCTCGGTCAGGTGCTGGAGCTGCGCGCGCGCGGTCGCACCGGCGCCGCGATCCGCGCGCTGCTGAAGCTGTCGCCCAAGCGCGCGCGGCGAATCCGCCCCGACGGCGGCGACGAAGACGTTGCGCAGGGCGCGATCCGGGTGGGCGATCGGCTGCGCGTGCGTCCCGGCGACAGCGTGCCGGTCGACGGCGTCGTCGAGGAGGGTGACTCCGCCCTCGACGAATCGATGGTCACCGGCGAGGCGATGCCGGTCGCGAAGCGCGCCGGCGATCGCGTCATCGGCGCGACCGTCAACGGCACCGGAACGTTCGTGATGCGCGCGGAGCGCGTCGGCGCCGACACGCTGCTGGCGCGCATCGTCCGGATGGTCGGCGACGCCCAGCGCAGCCGGGCGCCCATCCAGAAGCTGGCCGACGCGGTCTCGCGCGTGTTCGTGCCCGCGGTGGTGGCCGCCGCCGCCGCGACGTTCGTCGTCTGGGCCGCGATCGGACCGCCGCCGCGGCTCGGCTACGCGCTGGTCAACGCCATCGCCGTTCTGATCATCGCCTGTCCGTGCGCGCTCGGGCTGGCGACGCCGATGTCGATCATGGTCGCGGCGGGCAAGGGGGCGAGCGCCGGCGTGCTGTTCAGGAACGCGGAGGCGATCGAGAGCCTGGGAAAGGTCGACACGGTGATCGTCGACAAGACCGGGACACTCACCGAGGGCAAGCCGCGCCTGACGGCCGTCGTCGCCGCGTCCGGTTTCGCGGAGGCCGACCTGGTGCGGCTCGCGGCGGCGGTCGAGCGCGGCAGCGAGCACCCGCTGGGCGCCGCGATCGTCGACGGCGCCGCCGATCGCGGCATCACCGTCGATGCGGCGGCGGCCTTCCAGTCGATCACGGGAAAGGGCGTCAGCGGTCGGGTGGGCCTGCGGCGCGTGGCGGTCGGCAACCGCGCCCTCATGAGCGATCTCGGCGTCGACGTCGCGGCGCTGTCTGCGCGCGCGGACGATCTGCGCGGCGACGGCGCCACGGTGATGTTCGTCGCCGCCGACGGCAGGCTGGCGGGCCTGCTCGCGGTCGCGGATCCGATCAAGGCGACCACGCCGGATGCGCTCGCCCGCCTCGCGCTCGACGGCGTCCGCGTCGTGATGCTGACAGGCGACAACCGCGCCACCGCCGCCGCGGTGGCAGACAAGCTGGCGATCACGGAGTTCGTGGCCGACCTCCTGCCCGAGCAGAAGCTGGCCGAGGTCAAACGTCAGCAGGCGGGTGGCCGCGTCGTCGCGATGGCGGGCGACGGTATCAACGACGCGCCGGCGCTCGCCCAGGCGGATGTCGGCATCGCCATGGGCACGGGCACAGACGTCGCCATCGAGACCGCGGCGGTCACGCTGGTGAAGGGCGATCTGGGCGGCATCGCCCGCGCGCGCGCGCTGTCGCGGGCGACGATGGCCAACATTCGACAGAACCTGTTCTTCGCGTTCGCGTACAACACGCTCGGCGTGCCGATCGCGGCGGGCGCGCTCTATCCCGTCTTCGGGCTGCTGCTGTCGCCGATGATCGCGGCGGCCGCTATGTCGTGGAGCTCGGTTTCAGTGATCGGCAATGCGCTCCGGCTTCGCCGGGCTCGGATTTGAGCTGCCAGCCGCCGCCGGGCTGCCGCTCGCGCGCGTCTTCTCGGTATTCGCTGCGCGCGTCCTCGGCCAGCAGCTCGCACGGATCGAACCAGTGGACGGTGCGCGCCGAGGCGAGCAGCGGCGGCAGGTCGCCCGCGAACTCGGGGCTGGCCGGACAGCGGTGGTGCCACAGCGCCTGGCGCTCCGGCGCCCGCTCGAAACAGAGCAGCTCCTTGATGCCGCCGTTGCAGTTCGTCGCGACCAACAGGAACGGGCCGGGCAGCGGCGTCCCGTCGGGCACGCGCAGCACCAGATCGTGGTGGAATTCGCCCTGTTGCCAGTGATCCACCAGATCGTAGCCGCCGAACCGGGTGGTCAGCTCCGCGAGCAACGACCCCAATCCCAGCTGCTGCGAAAGCGCCCCCAGCACGGAAAAAAGCTAGCACGCGTGATCCGGCGGCGCCTGTAACCGCCCGCCTGATCCCGGCATCCGATTCTCATGAAACCCAAACGAGGGGCCCCAATGCCACGGATGAGATTGCTGCTCGAGTCCGATCCCTCGCTGCCTCCGGACGTCCGGAAGGCGATTTCACAGGGGGATCGCGCCGCGCACCTCCACCTCGTCGACCTCGGTCTGAACGAGTGCGAGGCCGCCGAGCTGCTCGACGAGCCGCCGCGTCAGGAATGGCTCTGCGCCTAGTCCGCTGACCGAAAAGGGCCCTCGACGGTCCTCAGGTAAACAGACGAACGAGGGCCAGGACGAAGCTGCTCCAGACGTTGGCCCCGTGCTGCGTGCCGGTGAGCGCCGGTTTCTTCACCGTCCCGCCGACGTGCATGTCGATGTCGACGCGCAGGTCGGGCAAGTTGTTGACATCGACGTAGATGGCGCCGCCGTGCGAGCGCAGGCGGATGTCGAGGCGCGCGCCCTCGATCTCAGGATGGCCGGCCAGCGGTCCGGCCTTGCCGCCCGCGCCGGCGCCCGCGCCCTTCGATTTTTTCAGGGCGTCGGCGCGGACGTGCGCCGAGCCGACGTCGACGTCGCCGGACACCGCCAGCTGCCGCTGATCGCCGCGCACACGCACCGCGACCGTCGCGCGATCGACCACGGCGCCGGGCGCCGCCGTCAGCCCGTCGGCCTCGGCGGTGATCGGCAGATCGATCCGCGTCACTTCCAGCTTCCCCGTCCCGGCCTCGCCGGCGACGTCGATCTCGCCGCCCGCCGCGTGCACCGGCTTGCGGCCGACGAGCGGCACGGAGACGTCCAGGCTGTCGAGCGCGACGCGCGCGCCGAATCGGCCACGCTTATCGCTGCCGTCGATCCGTCCGCTCAGACGGGCGCTGGCGTTCAGGCGGCTGACCGCCGGAGTCGGAAACCGCTCGGCGTGCAGGACCACCGGCAGCCCGGAGGTGTCCAGCACGTTCTTCGTGAGGCGGAGACGTCCGCTCGGAATCGACGCCTCGATCGGCAGCGCCGCCAGCTTCATCGACACCGGCGTGGCGACGGATATGGCGCCGCTGACCGCGACGTCGCTCGCTTCGCCCCTGGCGTCGGCGGAGAGGTCGACCTCCACCGATCCCGTCAGCCCCTTGAACCACCGGCGCGCGAACGGAGCGGCCGCCCCCAGCTCCAGGTGACCGCGCAGCGTCGCGTGCTGCCCGTCGTCGTGACTCTCGCCGGCCAGCTCGATCCAGCCGGCGCCGCTTCGGAAGCGCGCCGGGCTGAGCGAGAAGCCGTCGCCGCCGCGCGCCCGGGCCACGATCTCGTTGTCGGCGTGCAATTCGATCGACGCCGCCGGCTTGCCGCGCGGATCCAGCGACGACAGCGACAGCGTCAGCTCGGACAGCTTCGCCTCTGCGGTGACGGGCGTGCCGGGCGCGATGCGCGCCACGCCCGCTCCGGAGACGAAGCCGGTCATGGCCAGGCCCTGCGGCAGCGGCGGCAGGAAGGGCTGGAGCGGCAGCCGCGTCAGCATCAGCGTCAGCTCGCCCTCGAGGCCGGACGCTTTCGGTGCGAGCCGGCCGTCGATCGCGATGGCGTCGGCGAGGTGGCCGCGCGCGCGCACGGCGCCGTTGCGCTCGGGGGTGATTTCGATCGTGCCGCCACCCAGCGACGTCCTGGCGAAGGTCACGCCCGCCAGCGTGAACTGGCCCGCCAGCGACGGCGCGGTCGGTTTGCCGACGATGCGCACGCCGCCGGAGATCGATCCGCCGACCGGCAGCGACGTGCTGGAGAGGCCAGGCAGCCGCGCGATCGGATAGCGGACGACGCCGACGTCCAGCGCGAGGCGCCCGGAGAGTCCGATGCGGCCCGAGGCGATGAGCGCGCTGTCGCCCGGCCCGCCCAGCGGGAGATTGCCGAGCTCGATGGTGGAGTGGTCAAGGTGCAGCTCGGCGGTGGTCGGCAAGCGGACCGCCTCGCCGAGCACGGTGATCACGCGCGGGTCGACGAAAGTCATGTCCAGCGCGAGCTCGTCGGTCGTTCCATGCACGCGCGCGCGAAACGACAGCGCGCCGCGCGCGAAGCCGCTTCCGATCAGGCGTTCGATCTGGAGGCCGCTCCCCTGCACCTTCAGATCGAGACGGGCCGGCAACAGCCAATGCCGCTCTTCGGGGTTCCAGAGCGCGACGCGCCCCTCGGCCGCGAAGGTCCCGCCCCACATCGACAGCGCGAGGCGCGGGATCCGCAACACGCCGTCCACCAGACGTGCGCCCGTCAGGCGCACGACCGTCGCGCCGGCCGGGGGCTTGACCGATTTGCCGGCGACCAGCGCGACCGCGCCGCCGCCGTCCTCGGATTCGGCGGGGGTGATGACCAGCGTGCTGCGAACCAGCTCGGCGTCGCCGCCCAGGAGATCGACGCGCGCGTGCAGCAGGCCGTCGAGGGTGGCGCCCGCGAACGGACGCAGCGACGACGGCAGCAGCGGGCGCGCGTCGAAGTGCGCTGCATCGATGGTAGCGTCGAGCTGCAGCCTATCGAGCGTCGCCTGGACGTCGACGTGGCCGCGGGCCGGCGACGCCAGCGACAGCCGCTCCAGGCGAACCAGGCCGGCCATCGGTTCGGTGGTCAGGCGGCAGCCGACCCGCCGCGCCTCGATCTCGCCGCTCGTGACGTCGAAGCCGCGCAGCTCCGCTTCGATGGCGATCTGATCGAACGGTTGCGTGAAGCGCAGCCGCAGGTCGGCGCCAGCGCCGCCCACCTTCACCCGGTCCGCGAGGCCGCGCCGCGCGATGATGGCGTTCACCGCGTCGGCGGCGTCGGCCATGTGCGCCTCGAGATCGATCCCGGGGTGCTTCGAGGCCGGCGACAGACCGTAGATACCCGAGAAGACGCCGCCCCCCGCGGTGCGCGAGGCGCCGTTGACGACGCCCGACGCGTCCAGGCGGATGTTGTCCGGCGCGTCGGCGGTGGTCGCGACGCGATCGATCCGTCCGCGCTCGAACGGCCAGACGACCCCCTTCGTCCGGCCGAGGATCCGCAGCTCGCCGCCGGCGCGGACGTCGACGTCCTTGACCTCGAACGTGAACGTCTTCGCCTTGAATCCGATCGCGCCGATCGCGTGCGCATCGTGCAGGACCAGGCCCCAGGTCGGCAGATCGAACGTCACGTCGATGCCGTCCAGGCGCGCCCCTTCGATCGACAGCTCGGTGCTGCTCGGTTTGGACGGTTTGCGCGCGGCGTGCGGTACGCCCTCGAACGCGGCCACGAAGCCGATCTTCTTCGACTCCTTCATGGTGGCGAAGCGCCAGCGCGCGTCCTTGATCACCAGATCGTGGATGGTGATGCGCGTCGGCCGGCGGCGGACCTCGATGCGCGCTGACACCTGTTCGATGTGCAGGACCTCCGTCCCCTCGGGATCGGTGATGGTCAGATCGTCGACCGCCAGCGGGGCGGGCTGCTCGCGGACGAGCGCGATCACCGTGCCCCAGCTCCAGCGCCCGCCGCCCACATGGATGTGGCCGCGCGTCTCGGGCATCAGACCTTCGACGAGCTTTCCGAAGCGCTCGCCCTGGAAGTAGATCGGCGCGCCGACGGCGATGACCAGCGCGAGCGCGACGAGCCCCGCGGCCGCGTAGCCCGCGATGCGTCCAGCCTTACGCAGGCGGGGTCGTCGTGTCATCCTCTAGTAGCCGTGGCGGGTCGCACGTCACTTAGTTTCCCTTACTTCGTCGGTTCGCGCGCGGGGATCGACGCGTTTGATGGTTACGATCACAGGAGGTCGCTCGCGTGATCCGCGCGCTGCTGGTGGCGCTGGCGCTGGTGGCCGGGCCCGGGGCGAAGGTCACGGGTGGCGCCGTCCTGCACGTCCGCGGGTCCGAGATCGTCGACGGCAAGGGTCGGCCGGTCACGCTGCGCGGGGTGGCCTTCGGCAACGACGTCTGGACCAACGTCCGGCTGCCGCGGCGCCATCACGACGAGACCGACTACCAGCGCGTCGCCGCGATGGGGATGAACGCGGTGCGGTTCTACATGAACTACCGGACGTTCGAGAACGACGCCGCGCCAGGTACGTATCTGGATGACGGCTGGCAATGGTTGGACGACAACATCGCCTGGGCGAAGCGCCACGGCGTCTACCTGATCCTGAACATGCACGTCCCGCCGGGCGGCTTCCAGTCGCTCGGCAACGGAAAGGCGCTCTGGGATCGCCCCGAGGTGCAGGATCGCCTGATCGCGCTCTGGACGGCGATCGCGCGCCACTGCAAGGGCGAGGCGACCATCGCCGGCTACGACCTGCTGAACGAGCCGGTCGTGACGAGGTCGGCCGACCAGTGGCACGACCTGGCCGGGCGGATCGCCGCCGCCATCCGGACCGTCGACGGCGAGCACATGCTGTTCGTCGAGCGGCTGAATTCGATCGGCGGCGACTGGAAGGAGGACGCCGACCGCAACTTCTTCCGGATCGCCGATCCGAACACGGTCTACGAATTCCACTTCTACAAGCCGTTTCACTTCACGCACCAGGGCGCGTCGTGGGTGCCGTTCACCGCCGAGAACGTCCGCTACCCCGACGCGCGCGCCGAGATCGAATGGTTCTTGCTCGACCGCAAGGCCGGCACCGAGACCAGCCCGAAGCTGCCGCCCGGCGACAGCCCCTGGACGTTCTACCCGGGCGCACCGTTTCGGGTCGACGACGCGGCGATCGTCGTGGGCAAGCCGGTCCTGGTCGTCAAGAACGCCGGTCCGGGCAAGGTCTGGTTCGACGACCTGACGCTGGAGCAGCTGGACGACGACGGCAAGACGGTCAAGCGCGTCGTCTGGCAGCAGAACCTGACGGGCCTGCGCGGCTGGTTCTTCTGGACCAAGGACGGCAAGGGTGGCGCGGTCCGATCGGAGAACGGCCATGGCGACGGCGCGTCGATCGTGGCGGCGGGCACCGTCGGCGACGCGAACCTGGGCAGCGACGTGCTGCGCTTCCGCACCGCGCCCGGGGCGACGTATCGCCTGTCAGGCTGGATGCGCGGCGAGAAGGTTCCGCCGGCGGCGACCTGCCAGATCCGGCTGGACTTCTTCACGTCGCGCGCGCCGGTCCACGACAGCGATCGCGCGTTCCTGGAACAGGAGGTCGATGCTTACGTGGCCTGGGGCAAGCGCGAGAAGGTGCCGTTGTTCCTGGGCGAGTGGGGCGTGATTCGCGGCGGGTTCGACCAGGATCGGGGCGGCCTGCGCTGGGTGGCGGACATGCTGGACATCATGCGGGCGCGCAAGCTGTCGTTCACCTACCACGCGTACCACGAGGACGGCTTCGGGCTTTACAGGGGCGGCGGCGCGCTGCCCGATCCGGCCCGCGCCAACACGGCGCTGATCGATCTGTTCACGACGACGCTGAAGAAGAAGT
>DATFXS010000889.1:0-2872 GCA_035315605.1 Polyangia bacterium | reverse complement strand
GAAACAGGCGCGCCGCGCCGTAACCGAAGCTGAGCCCGACGACGGTGGCCAGCACCGCCGCCACGAGCGGCGACGTCAATCCGAGACCGTGCAGCACCACGCCGGTCAGACCGAAGAAGGCGAGGCCGAAGATCCAGAAGCGCAGGCTCAGGAACGGCAGCACCAGCGCCGCGTGCGGCACGCCGCCCGCTTCGTGTTCGTGTGCGTGGTCCTGATCGTGATCGCCGACGTGGTGATCGGTGTGGTCGTGTCCGCCCACCAGCGAGGCGACCAGCAAGATGCCGCCGAAGGCGAGGGCGGCGATGTAGATGGTCATCGCCCCGACGGCGGACGGAGCCGCCGTGGCCGCCGCCTGCGAGGCGACGAAGCCGCCGCCGCCCGCCAGCGCCACCGCGCCCAGCACGGTCGCCAGCACTGCGCGCCGCCGCTGCCGGCGCTCGCGCTCGCCGCGCGACATCGGCGGCCGCGCCGTCCCGGGCCGGCGGGCGTCCGCGGCGTGCGTGCCCTGCGCGCCCTCCGCCCGGACGCGCTTCATCACCTGGGCGGCGAAGTCGGCGGGCGGCGCCGGCGCCGCCCAGCTGTCGAGGCGCCGCCGCTCCTCGTCGGAGAAGCCCTCGGGCCGGTCGTCCGGCTTCTGCTCTTCGGTCATGGCGTCTCCCCTAGTGCTTCACGAAGCGCGGCCCGCGCGCGGCCGAGCCGGGACTTCACCGTCCCGAGCTCCAGCCCCAGCGCCGCCGCGATCTCGTCGTAATCGAAGTCGTGGTACGCGCGCAGCACCAGCACCGCGCGCATCTCCTCCGGCAGGCGGGCCATCGCCGCCGCCACCCGCCGCCCCATCTGCCGCTCCGCCGCCTCCTGCTCCGGGTTCGCCGCCGAGGCCAGCGACTCCGGGATGCTTTCGGTCGGCGGCCGCTTCGCCTTCAGCACATCCAGGCAGGTGCGGGTCGCGATCGTCAGCATCCAGGTCGAGAGGCGCGCCGGCCCGCCGGGATCGAACCCGGGCAGCGCGCGCAGCACCTTCACGAACGATTCCTGCGCCAGGTCGTCGATCAGGTCGGGGCGGGTCACCATCAGGCGCGCCACCAGCGCGTACAGGCGGCGCTGGTAGCGATCGACCAGCGCGGCCTGGGCCGCCTCGTCGCCGGCCCGGGCCCGGGCCAGCGTCAGGTCGTCGATCTCCCCCTGTTCACCGGGCAAGTCGCCGCCAAGTGCGCGCTTTTCCGTGATCATCACCGCCCGCCGAGGTTCGTACACTAACCCATTGCACGACCGGGCGACGATCCGGTTCCCGGAGGACGTTCGGTCGCGCCGACGCGCGTCGTCAGGCAGCCCGGCCCGCCGGGCGGCCGTTACCTCAGCTGCGACAGCTCGGCGGTGCCCGATTCGCCGAAGCTCGCGAGATCGGTGAAGTCCATCGCGTGCGCCAGGGTCAGGAGCAGCTTGTGATAGTGGTCCTGCTGCATGTCCACGAACTGTCCCGTCTTGAAGAAGCCGCCCGACGATCCGATGATCAGCGCCGGCACCAGAAAGCGCAGGTGGTTGTTGTCGGTCATCTGCTGCTTCCCGTAGGTGTCCGTGTACGTGAGGATGCCGTTGTCCGGGAACCAGCCGAGCTCGGGCAGGCAGGCGATCACCGTGTGGTCGAGCAGCGTCCCGTCGCCGTCGGTGACGGCGGCCAGCTGGTCGCACAGGTAGGCGACCTGCCCGTACTGCCACTGGCGGACCTTCTTCACCAGCGCGGCGCTGCCGTGGGCGACGTCGTCGTGATAGTTCTTGGCGGCCGGATCGACGAACGTGTAGTTCGAATCGTCGCCGCCGCAGCCGAAGGCCAGCGTGGCCACCCGGCTGGCGTCGCATCGGAACGCGCCGACGACCGTGTCCATGAACGACTTCATCGTGTCCTGAAAGCTGAGGCCGGTCGCGGGCGCGCCGCTGCCGGACGAACACGAGAACGGCGTCTGGATGGAACGCTGCAGCCGCGCTTCCTGATCTCGCACCAGCGACAGGTGCTGATCCAAGAGGCGCCGATCCGCCGTCGAAAGCTTGGCGTTGACGCGCGCGTAGTCCTTGTCCAGGGCGTCGAGCAAGCTGCCCCGCAGCACCGCCGAATGGGCGGGCTGATTGGGCGTGGTGGTGCCCGTCGACATGCCGTAGACCGAGGTGAACGCCTGGACCGGGTCGTTGATCCCGGGGACGGCCGTCGGGTTGGCGCCCTCGTTCCACGACGTCACGCCCACGTTCAGCGAGGTGCGCCACGAGTTCATGAAGTTGAGCTGGTGGAGGGGCGTCTGCCCGTCCAGCCGCTTGGCGATGTAGACGTCCAGGCTCGGGCCCTGCGTCGGCTGCGGGCGCGCGGCGTCGCCGCCCGGGTAACCGGTCAGCCATTCGCTGTGGCCGCCGTCGTGGCCCTGGCCGTGCGTCTTCATGTTGTTCATGACCAGCATGCGGCTCGCGTACTTCGCGGCCAGCGGCGCGAGGTACGAGCTCGTGAACGAGAAGCTCGCGTCGGGATTGAATCCGGTCGTCTCCTGGTGGGGCATGTAGACGAAGATGATTCGCTTCTTGGCGGGCGTGGTCGCCGCCCGGCTGGAACGGGGCTGCAGGCTTGAAAACAGCGGCAGCGCCAGCGAGGCGCCCGCCGCGCCCTTGAGGAAGCGCCGCCGGTTCATCTTCGACCAACTCATGGCATTGCTCCTGTGTCGACCGCCTCCGCGCGATGCGTGAAGGCGTAGGTCTGCGTGAGGGCCACCATCGCGTCGCGGATGGACGCGTTGTTGCGGGTCAGCTGGACGACGGTCTTGATCGAGGTCGCGTCAGCCTGCGTCTCTGAACGGCCGAGGCCGTAGCGAAGCCACTTCCGGCCGAAGCAGAT
>DATFXS010000888.1:0-2534 GCA_035315605.1 Polyangia bacterium | reverse complement strand
CCGGCAAGAAGTACGGCTGCTGGACGTTCGTCCTCCAGTGGACGACCGTCGGAATGCCACGGGTATTTTCGAACGTGGCGCCGGGAGAGCCGCTGAAGTTTCCGCCGCCCACGATCGGCCCGTTCTGGACGAACACGGTCGTCGGTGGGAACCCGGCCGGCAACATCTGCACGGCCGCCTCCGAGTCGTTGATCGTGTACTCGTTGCGAATCACTTGCCCCGATGAATTCCGAATGACCGTCGGAGCCCATACGGGCAAAATCGGAAGCTCATTCGCGAACTTCGTTATCATTCCCGGGTCGAGCTGCTGCTCATTCGGCGGGGGTAGCCCCGCCGCCGCGGTGTTCACCTCAGCTCCGCTCGACATGTCGCCGCAACCCTTCGCGACCATGGCGAGAGACGCCATCGACGCTACCAACAAGGTTCCGGATGCAACTGCCAGGGTCCTCTTCCAGTTTCGCTTGCCAGACATGGCTGTCCCTCCCGCGCGCATGGTTCGTCCATCCAAGAAGCGCCCGAAGCACTCTGCTCAACGGGATCACAGGGTCCGTGCGATGTGCCCGCTCCACGCCCGTGCCAAACTCCGACACCGTGCTTCGTTGTAGTAATTCCCCGACAGCTGCCGGGCGTAACGAACTGAAATTCAAGTCATTGATATGACGACGTTCTTATTTTTCCGGTTTTTTTCTGCCTGCTTATCAGGTGTTCAATCGACTCTTTTTAGCGTACGGGTGTTTCCTGCGGCCTACAGGCTGATCGGTATACGGATTCCACCTAATGGCGCGCACCGGATGCGGGTCACTAAGACAATAGTTAGGAACCGCAACAGTGAGCACTCGGCGTGAGCACCTGGTTCGATGTCGGCGCGAATTGGCGCGCTATGCGCGATCGCTGATGCCGACTCCCGAGGACGCGTCCGACCTGTTGCAGGAGGTCGGCGTCGTTGTGCTCGCCAGCAACGAAGCGCCGACCGACGCCCGCGAATTCATTTCCTGGTGTCGAGGGATCGCCCACAACCTCGCCCTCCATCATTGGCGCGCCGCCCGGAGGCGCAACGATGCGTTGACGGGTCTCGGTAGCGCGTACGATTCCGGCGAGACCCCCGTGACCTCCCTCGAGACGATCCTCGCGGACCGCGAATCGCTGGCGATGTGTCTCCAGAGCCTCGACGAGCCGTCGCGGCAGCTGCTGAAGTTGAAGTACATCGACGGAAAAACCTCGACCGAGATCGCCCAGATCCTGGGGCAGTCGCCCGAGGCCGTGCGCATGAGGATCATGCGGCTGCGCGAGGCGATTCGACTTCGGTTCTGGCCACCCGATGCGCCGTCCGAAGATCAGCGCCTGACCGACTCGGGCGCGCACTGAAGGCGGCGGCGGGCGCGCCGGTCAGCGATTCGTCGGCTGCCGCAGATCCAGCGTCAGCGGAAAATCGCGATTGTGCTCCTCGGGCGGCGCCTCCAGCGGGCCGGGCGTGTGGCCGAACGGGAAGAAACGCGCCACGCGCCGCGCCTCCGCCTCCAGCGCGTTGGCGGGCAGTCGATCGTAGGCGCGACCGCCCGGATCGGCGACGTGGTACGTGCAGCCCGCGATCGCGCGCCCGTTCCAGGTGTCGATGACGTCGAACACCAGCGGCGCATGCACGCCGATCGTCGGGTGCAGCGCCGACGGCGGCCGCCAGGCGCGGAAGCGGACCCCCGCGACGAATTCGCCGGGCGCGCCGGTCGGGTGCAGCGGCACGCGCCGCCCGGCGCAGGCGACGACGTGGCGCGAATCGGTCAGGCCGCGCACCTTCACCTCCAGCCGCTCGAGCGACGAGTCGACGTAGCGGACCGTGCCGCCCGCTCCCGGTTCCTCGCCCAGCACGTGCCACGGCTCGATCGCCTGGCGCAGCTCCAGGGCGATGCCCGACGCCGCGATCGATCCCAGGAGCGGGAACCGAAACTCGCGGTGCGCGTGGAACCAGTCGCGCGACAGGATGTAGCCGGCCCCGCGCAGGTCCGCCAGCACCTCGTCGAAGTCCTGCGCCACGAAGTGCGGCAGCGTGAAGCGATCGACGAGGCCCGTCCCCCAGCGCACCGGCTTGCGGCGATAAGGCGCGCGCCACAGCCAGCCGACGAGCGCGCGCACCAGCAGCTGCTGCGTCAGGCTCATGCGCGGGTGCGGCGGCATCTCGAACGCGCGCAGCTCGACGAGGCCCTGCCGGCCTGTTGCGCTGTCGGGGTCGTACAGCTTGTCGATGCAGAGCTCGGTCCGGTGCGTGTTGCCGGTGACGTCGACCAGGATGTGGCGGAAGATCCGATCGACGAGCCAGGGCGGCGCCGTTCCCTCGGGCGGCACCTGCGCGAAGGCGAGCTCGAGCTCGTGGACGGCATCGCTGCGCGCCTCGTCGATCCGCGGCGCCTGGCTGGTCGGCCCGACGAACAACCCGGAGAACAGATACGACAGCGACGGGTGGTTGATGAAGTAGCCGACGAGGCTGCGCAGGAGATCGGGGCGGCGCAGGAAAGGGCTGTCAGCGGCGGTGGGCCCGCCGA
>DATFXS010000887.1:0-11409 GCA_035315605.1 Polyangia bacterium | reverse complement strand
GCCGAGGTGGAGGCCGAGTGCGCCCGCCTCCGCCGCGCGCTGCGTGGCCCTGTGAAAGAGGAAGCTCATCGCGAGATTCTCCTCGGCCGGGCGACGCGCGCCGAGGTGGTAGTACCAGTGACGCGCGCCCTCCAGGAACACCGCGCCGACCAGCAGGCCGCCCGCGTCGTGAATCGCCGCCAGGCGGGCGCCGGGCAGCGACCGGAGCGCCGCGAAGTAGTCCGCTCCGAAGCGGAGGGCCTCGACCGCCCCCAGTCGTTCCATCGCATCCGCGTAGAGCGCCTCGAACGCCGGCCAATCCTCCGGCGCATCCCACCTCACCTCCATCTTGTCCCGCTCCGCCCGCCGAACCTTGTTGCGGAAGCGCGAGTCGGCCGCCTCGAACGCGCCGGCAGCGCCAGCCGACAGATCGATCGTCACCATCTCGCGATCGTCGACGACGGTCGCGTCGGGCGGCAGCAGGCCGCGGTTGTCGATGAGCGGATGCAGACGGAAGAACGCCGCCACCACGCCGCGCGCCGCGGCGGCTTCGCGCCAGGCGTCCCAGGCCCGCGCCAGCCATTCGGGGGCGGCGCCCGCGCTCGCCAGCGGGCCGCCGTAGCCGTTGCAGGTCTGCAGATCCCAAAGGCCCGTCTCGCCCGGGATCGCGTGCAGCAGCCCCGGCACGATCAGGCGCGCGTCACCTTCCGAAACCACCACGCAGCCGGCGTCCTCCCGGTGGAGGCGGTGATAGGCGGGCGAAAAATAGACGTCGTGCATCTCGGGCGGCAGCGCGGCGAGCGCGTTCGCCCACGCTGCGTCGTTCACCCAGACCGCTTCCACCAGCGCACGATACGGACTCACGAGTCGATGGACAAGCAGCGCGGGGCGAGGGTAGAAGCCTGCCCATGAGCGCAGAAGGCAAGGGGAGCTTCGATCCGGTCTGGGAAGAGGTCTTCCGCGCGCAGGAGTGGGGAAAGTACCCGCCCGAGCACGTGATCCGCTGCATCGCGCGCAATTTCTACAAGGCGCCTGATCGCAAGGCGGTGAAGATTCTCGACATCGGTTCCGGCCCGGGCGCGAACACCTGGTACGTGGCGCGCGAAGGTTTCTCGGCCAGCGCCATCGACGGGTCGCCCACGGCGATCGAGCGCCTCAAGAAGAGGCTGGCCGCGGAGGGTCTGTCGGTCGACGCGAAGGTCGGCGACATCATCGACCTCCCCTGGGGCGACGGCGTGTTCGACGCGGTGATCGCGAACGGCGTCCTCTGCTGCAACACGTTCGCGATGTGCAAGCGCGTGGTCGGCGAGGTGAAACGCGTGCTCAAGCCCGGTGGGTTGTTCATCGCGGCCGACTTTACCGATCGATCGTGGGGTTACGGGATCGGCCGGCAGGTCGAGCCGGGCGGGTTCCGCGACATCACGGCCGGCCCGCTGGTCGGCAAGGGCTTCGTGCTGTTCATGGGCCGGTCGCAGGTCGACGAGCTCTACAGCGGCTTCCAGGACGTCGAGGTGGAACGGATCGGGTTCACGGCCGAGCGCGAGACGGAGCTCGTCGAGCTCTGGGTCGTCACGAGTCGGCGGCCGGCGTAGCCAGGTCCAGGATCTCGTCGGCCTCGTAATCACGCGGCGCCGGCCGTCCCAGCACGTCCCAGTACATCATCGGCGAAAGGCCCGTCCCCGGGCGCTTCGGCGTGACGTTCTCGGGTGAGAAGCGTTCGCCGCGTTTGATGGCGCGCGCCGCCACCAGGCTCTTCCGCGCGATCGGAAGGTTCTTGAGCTCGGACTGCTGCGGGCGCTTGATGCCGTCGCCGAGCGCGGCGTCGATGCTGCGGATGCCCTGAACCATCGCGGTCAACTGGTCCGGCTCGAGAGACGCGCGATGGTCCGGGCCCGGCAGCTTGGAATCCAGCGTGAAATGCTTCTCGATGACAGCGGCGCCGCGCGCCACCGCGGCGAGCGCGATCGCGATGCCGCTCGTGTGATCGGAATACCCGACCGGCAGCCCGAACGCCGCGCGCATGCTGTCCATCGCGCGCAGGTTGCAGTCGGCGTCCGGCGCCGGGTACTCGGTCGTGCAGTGAAGCAAGACGACGTTGCGCTGCAGCGCGGCCTGTCCCTCGCTCGAACGAAATGCCGCGCGGAAGTCGGCGGGCGATCGCGACGCCGGCGGCTTGCCGAGATAGCCGTGCGCCAGCGCGCCGAGCGCGGTCTCGATCTCACCGATGGTCGCCATCCCGGTCGAAAGGATGACCGGGACCTGCCGGCTGGCGACGTCGACGATGAGCGGCCCGTTCGTGATCTCGCCCGAGGGGATCTTGATCCGCTTCAGCCCCAGGGTCGCCACCAGGAACTCGACGCTGACGGCGTCGAACGGCGTCGACAGAAATTCGATCCCGCGCGCGCGCGCCCGCTCGACCAGCTTGTGATGGGTCGCGTGATCCAGTTCCAGCTTGCGCACCATCTCCAGCTGGTTCTCGCCCGTGCCGGTGGTCGCCTTCTGGTATTCGGCCTTCTCGGCGCGCGTGCTGATCACCAGCTCCGACTTGAACGTCTGGAACTTCACGACGTCCGCGCCCGCCGCGGCCGCCGCGTCGACCAGCGCCAGCGCCATCTCCGCCGAGCCGTTGTGATTCACGCCGGCCTCGGCGATGACCAGGGTCGTCTTCTTCACGTCTGCTCCCCGGCGTGACAGCTCATGGGGTGGGCGATTATACTACATGGCCTTTCGCGGCATCGATCCCACCGCCGCCAAACGCCATGAGCGCCGTGCTCCCTTGCCTCACCATCATCACCGCACGCGGTGGTTCGAAGGGCCTGGCGGGAAAAAACGTCCGTCCGCTGGCGGGTCTACCGCTGCTCGTTCATTCGTTGCGGTGTGCCGCCCGCGTTCCGCGGCTGACGCGGGTCATCGTGTCGACCGACAGCCCGGAGATCGCGGAGATCGCGCGCCACCACGGCGGCGACGTGCCGTTCCTGCGGCCGCCGGAGTTGGCGCGTGACGACACGCCCTCGATGCCGGTGCTGACCCACGCGCTCGCCGAGATCGAACGGCTCGAGAACCGGCGCTATGCCTCGGTCCTGCTGCTCGAGCCGACCAGCCCGGGGCGGCTCCCGCAGGACATCGAGGGGGCGCTCGATCGCCTCGAGGCCGCGCCCGACGCAACGATGGTGCTGGGGTGCTCGGAGCCGACCTTCAACCCCTACTGGGTCGGCGTCGTCGAGGACAAGGGACGCCTCGAGATGGTCTTCCCCGAGATGGACAAGTTCAAGCGCCGCCAGGACGTCCCGCGGTTCCTGCGGATCAACGGCGCCATCTACCTGTGGCGCGCCAACTTCATCCGCGCGGGGCAGGACGTGTGGCAGCAGGGGAAGACGCTGGCGCTGGAGATGCCGGAGGCGCGGTCATTTTCGATCGACGATCTGTACGAATTCCAGGTCGCCGAGCTGATGATCTCGTCGGGGATGGTCAAGCTCCCCTGGCTGGACGCGCGGGACGGTGCGGCCTAGATGCGGGTCGCCGTGCTGACCACCGGCCGCCAGGACTGGGGCATCCTCCGCTCCGTCTGCGTGGCCCTGCGCGACGATCCCGACTTCGATCTCCGGCTGCTCCTGGGCGGCATGCACTGCTCCGACAGGTTCGGGCGGACGGAGACCCTGGTTCGCGCCGACGGGTTTTCTCCCAGCGAGACGCTGGCCTGGATCGACGACGGTGGCGGCGACGACGGCGACGCGACCGCGGCGCATCAGTCGGCGCGGGCGCTGTCCGCGGTGGCGGACGCGCTGCGCCGGCAGGCGCCCGGCTGTCTTCTGGTCGTCGGCGACCGGTTCGAGACGATCGCGGCGGTGGTCGCCGCCACGCTCTGCCTGGTGCCGGTCGTCCACCTTCACGGCGGCGAGGACACCGAGGGCGCGTTCGACAACTCGTTCCGGAACGCGATCACCAAGATGAGCCACCTGCACCTCGTCAGTCATCCCGACTACGCGCAGCGGATCGCGGCGATGGGTGAGGATCCGGCGACGATTCACGTCATGGGATCGCCCGCGCTGGACAACCTGCAGCGGACGGATCTGGCGACGCGCGCGGAGCTGGAAGAGCTGCTCGGCATGAAGCTCGCCGCCCCGGTCGTCGTCGTCACCATGCACCCGACGACGCTGAGCGCCGCCGCGGGTGACGAGATCGGCGCCGTCGTCGACGCGATGGCCGCGGTCCCGGCCACCTACGTCATCACAATGCCCAACAGCGATCCGGGCAACGAAGCCGTGCGCGAGGCGCTGCGCCGGGCAGCGGCGGCGCCGGGCCGGAAGGCGGTCGAGGCCCTGGGCGAAAGACGCTACTGGGGGCTTCTTCGGCTGGCCGACGCGGTGCTCGGCAACAGCTCCAGCGGCGTCATCGAGGCCCCGGCTCTGGCGCTGCCGACCGTGAACGTCGGGGACCGGCAGCGGGGCCGGATCCGCGGGCCCGGCGTCATCGACGTGACAGCCGACGCGGGCGCGATCGCGAAGGCCCTGCAGACCGCGCTGGCGCCGGCTTTCCGACAGCGCGTCCGCGCCGCCGAGCCTCCGTTTCTGCCGGGAAACGCCGGGGCGCGGGTCCTCTCCATCCTGCGGGGATGGTCTCCGCCCGTGCCCCCGCGTAAGGTGTCGGTGTTTCAGTCATGACAGCCGGAAAAACGACGGGGGCGGTGCCGCACGCGCGCGGCAGGTTCGACAAGTGCGTCGTTCACGTGTCGAAGACGCTGCTCGACGCGATGGCCGCGCTCGAGGCCGGCGTCGTGCGCATCGCGCTGGTCGTGGACGACCATGAACGGCTGGTCGGCGTGTTGACCGACGGCAACATCCGGCGCGCTATCCTGGCGGGCGCCGCGACGTCGGCGCCGCTGGCGCCTTACGTCCAGCGCCAGTTCATCTCGGTCCCGCCGACGGCCGGTCGCGCCGAGGTGCTGGATCTGATGCAGGCGCTGACGATCGAGCAGGTCCCCGTCCTCGACGAAGAGAAGCGGCTGGTTGGCCTGCATCTTTTCCGCGATCTGCTCGGCATGGCCGCGCGGCCGAACTGGGCGGTGGTGCTGGCGGGCGGCGAGGGACAGCGGCTGCGGCCGCTGACCGCGACCGTCCCGAAGCCGATGTTGAAGGTGGCGGGACGCCCGATCCTGGAGCGCCTGGTCCTGCACCTGATCGGCCACGGCATCCGGCGAATTTTTCTCTCCGTGAATTATCTCGCCGACCAAATTCGCGAGCACTTCGGCGCGGGCGAGCGGTTCGGTTGCCGGATCGAATATCTGGAGGAAGCCGAGCCGCTCGGGACCGGAGGCTGCCTGTCGCTGCTGCCGGAGCCGCCGGAGGCGCCGCTGCTCGTGCTGAACGGCGACCTCCTGACCCAGTTCGACGTCGGCAGCCTGCTGGACGGGCACGCGGCGGACGGTCAGACCATGACGGTCGGCGTGCGGACGCACCAGTACACGGTGCCGCTGGGCGTGATCCAGTCGGAGGCCGGCCGCGTCCAGGGATTCCAGGAGAAGCCGACCGTCTCCTGGCAGACCAACGCCGGCATCTACGTGCTGTCGCCCGGGCTGTGCGAGCGCGTGCCGAAGGGGCGACCGTTTCAGATGCCGTCGCTGATCCTCGATTGCATCGACCGCGGCGAGGTGGTCGCCGTGCACCCGATCGATGACGATTGGATCGACGTCGGGCGGACGGCCGAGCTCAGGCGCGCGCGGGGGGGCGAATGAGCACGCTCGCCGGTCGGAAGGTGCTGGTGACGGGCGCCGATGGCTTCATCGGCAGCCATCTGGTCGAGGGCCTGCTCGCCGCCGGCGCCGACGTGCGGGCCTTCTGCCTCTACAACTCGCACGGTTCGTGGGGCTGGCTGGAGGACGCCAGCGCCGAAGATCAGAAGCGCATCGAGGTCAGGCTGGGCGACATCCGCGACGCGCGCTTCGTCGAGGCGGCGCTGGAAGGCGTCGACGTCGTCTTCCACCTGGCGGCGCTGATCGCGATTCCGTATTCCTACGTCGCGCCCGAGTCGTTCATCGACGTCAACGTGCGCGGCACGCTGAATGTGCTGGAGGCGGCGCGCCGGCAGCGCGTGCGCCGGTTCGTGCACACATCGACCAGCGAGGTCTACGGCACGCCCAAGGATCTTCCGATCCGCGAGACGCATCCGCTGAACGCCCAGTCGCCATACGCCGCTAGCAAGGTGGCCGCCGATCAGCTGGTGCTCGCCTACCACCGCAGCTACGAGCTGCCCGCGACGATCCTGCGCCCATTCAACACCTACGGGCCGCGGCAGTCGACGCGCGCCGTGCTGCCGACGATCCTGAGCCAGCTCGCGGCGGGGAAGAAGCAGGTCGAGCTGGGACGGGTGGACACGCGCCGCGACCTGACGTTCGTCACCGACACCGTCGACGGGTTCCTGCGCGCGGGCGTCGCGGACGGCATCGAGGGCGACACGATCCAGCTCGGCACCGGCCGGGCGGTCTCGATCGCCGAGCTGTTCGAGCTGGCCTGCCGCGTGCTGGGCGCGTCGGCGTCGATCGTCACCGACGCGCGCCGCATGCGGCCCGACGCCAGCGAGGTGCTGGTGCTGGAATCGGATCCGGCGCGCGCCCGGGAACGGCTCGGGTGGCAGCCGAAGGTTTCCCTGGAAGACGGCCTGGCGCGCACGGTCGCGTGGCTGAAGTCGAGCCAGACGCGCTACAAGGTCGAGTACCTGCATGTCTGACGACGATCGGATCGGCCTGTCCGAGCCGCATCTCGGCGGCAACGTGCGGGCCTACCTCGAGGAGTGCCTGACGACGAACTTCGTGTCGTCCGTCGGCCCGTTCGTGGACCGGTTCGAGCGCGCGTTCGCCGAGTACGTCGGCAGCCGCTTCGCGATCGCGTGCGCCAGCGGGACCGCGGCCCTTCACGTCGCGATGCGCCTGGCCGGCGTCGAGGCGGGCGACGAGGTGCTCGTCCCGACGCTGACCTTCGTCGCGTCGGCGAACCCGGTCATCTATCAGGGCGGCGCGCCGGTCCTGGTGGACGCCGAACCCGCCACCTGGAACGTCGATCCCGATCTGATCGTCGAGGAGCTGGCGTCGCGCGCGCGGACAGGACGGCGTCAGCCGCGGGCCGTCGAGGTGGTTCACCTGCTCGGCCATCCCGCCGACATCCAACCCGTCGCGGCGGCCTGCGCGCGCCACGGGGTGACGCTGATCGAAGACGCCGCGGAGGCGCTGGGCGCTCGCTACGTGGGCGGCGCGCTGGACGGGCGCCACGTCGGAACGATCGGCAAGATCGGCTGCTTCTCGTTCAACGGGAACAAGATCATCACGAGCGGCGCGGGCGGAATGATCACGACCGACGACGAGGCGCTCGCGCGGCGCGCCAAGCACCTGACCACGCAGGCCCGCCTGCCCGGCGCCGAGTACCGCCACGACGAGGTCGGGTACAACTACCGGCTCTCCAACCTGTCGGCGGCGCTCGGGCTCTCCCAGCTCGAGATGCTCGGCGAGATACTGGGCAAGAAGAAGGAGATCGCCGCGCGCTACGACCGCGGGATCGCCGGCGCGCCGGGGCTGACGCCGCCGCCGCGGGCGGCCTGGGCGTCGCCGACCTTCTGGCTCTACACCATCGGCGTCGATCCGGCCGCCGCCGGAACCGATCGAACGGCCCTCATGACGCGGCTGCGCGAGCGTCGGATCGAGGCGCGCCCGATCTGGTCGCCCCTTCACACCATGCAGCCCTATTCGGGCGCCCGGGTCCTTCGCGGTCAGGTCGCCGAGGCGATCTTCGCGCGCTCCCTCAGCCTGCCGAGCACGGTTTCGCTGACCGCAGCCCAGCAGGACCGCGTCCTTTCGCTGCTGCGCGGCGAGCCATAAGCCGCGTGACACCGCCCGAAACGGCCCGTATAGTCGCGCGGTTGGATGCCACCGGTTGGTCCTGCAGAACAAGCTGATCAGCGCAGTCCCGCGCCGGCCGTAGCCGTTGCTGGCATGCCGAGCGGCGGGGTCGCCGGTGCCGCCCCGGGCGCGTCGGTCGCCCCCGCCCCTTCCCCGCACGTCGTGCACATCCGTCCCACCGCGGGCTGGTGGGACTTTCGGCTGGGCGAGGTCTGGGCCAGCCGCGAGCTGCTCTGGTTCCTGGTCTGGAAGGACGTGAAGGTCCGTTACAAGGAGACCGTCATCGGCGCGGCCTGGGCGGTGCTGCAGCCGGTGTTCACGATGATCGTGTTCACGATCTTCTTCGGCCGCCTGGCGAAGCTCCCCTCCAGCGGGCTGCCCTATCCGGTCTTCTACATGGCCGCGCTCTTGCCCTGGTCGTACTTCGCCAGCGCCCTGTCGGGCTGCACCAGCGCGATCGTCGAGAATCAACGCATCATCACCAAGGTGTACTTTCCGCGCTTGCTGCTGCCGCTTTCGGTGGTGATCGCGGGACTGGTGGACCTGGCGATCGCCCTGGTGGTGATGGTGCCGTTGCTGATCTATTACGGCATCACGCCGACGGCGGGGCTGATCCTGCTGCCCGTGTTCGTGTTGATGGCGACGCTGGCGGCGCTGGCCGTCGGGCTGTGGCTGACGACGTTGAACGTCATGTATCGGGACGTCCGCTACGTCGTGCCGTTCATCATCCAGTTCTTGATGTTCGCGTCGCCCGTCATCTATTCAGCCTCGTCCGTGCCGGCGCGCTGGCAGTGGCTGTACGGGCTCAATCCGATGGTCGGCGTGATCGAGGGCTTTCGGTGGGCGATCACCGGAGCGGGGCGGCCGCCGGGCCTGATCATGATTCCGTCGTTCGTGGCGGTCTGCGCCTGCCTGATCTTCGGCCTGGTCTTCTTCTCGCGCATCGACGGTTCGGTGGCGGACAGGATCTAGTCGAGATGTCGGCGGTGGCGATCAAGGCCGTGGAGGTCGGGAAGATGTATCGGCTGGGCGAGCGCGAGAGCTACACCGCCCTGCGCGACGTCATGGCGAACACGGCCCGTCGCCTGCTGGGGCGCGGGACGGCCAAGACCGAGCGCCCGATCCTCTGGTCGCTTCGCAACGTTTCGTTCGATGTCGAACAGGGCGACACCGTCGGGATCATCGGGCGGAACGGGGCCGGCAAGAGCACGCTGCTCAAGATCCTCGCCCAGATCACCCGGCCCACCGAGGGGAGCATCGAGCTGCGCGGCAAGGTGGGCAGCCTGCTCGAGGTCGGCACCGGTTTTCATCCCGAGCTGACGGGGCGTGACAACGTCTACCTGTGCGGCGCCATCCTGGGGATGGGCCGGACCGAGATCCAGAAGAAGTTCGACGAGATCGTCGCCTTCGCCGAGGTCGAGCGGTTCATCGACACGCCCGTCAAGCGGTTCTCGAGCGGGATGTACATGCGCCTCGCGTTCGCGGTGGCGGCCCACCTCGAGCCGGAGATCCTGCTCGTCGACGAGGTGCTCGCGGTCGGCGACGTGGCGTTCCAGAAGAAGTGCATCGGGAAGATGGGGGACGTCTCGAAGCAAGGCCGCACGGTGCTGTTCGTCAGCCACAACATGGGGGCCGTCAACAGCCTGTGCCGGCGCAGCATCTGGATCCACGACGGCAAGGTCGTGGCCGACGGCAAGTCGCAGTCGGTCGTCGCCGACTACATGCAGGCGATGCGGTCGGGGACGCTGGTGTCGACCGCGAAGGGCAACGAGCCGCTGTTCATCGAACGCGTGGTGCTGCGGAACGGCCGCGGCGAGATCACCGACCAGTTCGACAGCGGCGACGACATCTCCCTGGAGATCGAATACGTCGCCAACGGGCGCATCCCCCGCCCGAATTTCTGGGTCCAGATCGCGAACAGCATCGGCCAGGGCGTCTGCATCGCGAGCACCATGTTCGACGGGCACAACCCGGAGGTTCTGGAGGGTCCGGGAAAGGCGACCTGTGTGTTCAAGGCGCCGCAGCTGACGCCGCAGGCCTACGCGATCTGGATGGGGACGCGCGCCGCGGACGGCGTCACGTTGCTCAGCAAATCGAAAGAGGTCGCCTACTTCAGCATCATGGGGACCATGGGCGACTACGGTCTCATGGGCGAGACAGCGGACATGTTCCTGGCCGATTTCCCCTGGCCGATCTTCCCCTACGAGTGGCACTTCCCCGCCACAGGAAAACCGCCGGTGCGCGTGGAGATGCGTCGCACCGGAGCCGCCCGCAAGCGGGACGAATAGGTCGCCGTGCACGTCCTGGTCGTCGCCCCCGCCGCCTTCTCGGACTTTCACTTCGAGACCGATCTCGAGATCGCCGAACGGCACCTGGCGGCCGGCGATCGGGTCACGTTGATGGTCTGCAACGGGGACCTGCTGGCGTGCGAGACGAATCCGACCCACGAGGCGGGCCGTTGCGTCCGCTGCGTCGGGCGGCGCCAGGAGGGTGTGGCGCGGCTGTCGGGCAAGGTCGAGGTCGTGCCGTTCGTTCAGCTGACCGACAAGGATCGGCGGGAGCTGCGCGACATCAAGACCGACTGGCAGAGCCGCGACGAGATGAACGCATTCGCCGTCGACAACTTCGACGCCGGATGGGCGGCCCAATCGACGCTGGCGTCGCTGTTCGCGCGGCCCGATTACGACGTGCACGGCGAGCACGATCAGATTCGTCGCACCATCCTGTCGTCGGTCGCGGCTTTCCGGTCGGTGCAAAACTTTCTCGACGGGGCTCACGTCGATCGGCTTTACGTCTTCAACGGTCGGTACGCGACCATGCGCGCCGTCATGCGCGCGGCGCAGAGCCGGGGGGTTCCGTTCTTCATCCACGAGCGCGGCAGCAGCTTCGAGAAGTTCGCGCTCTACGAGAATCACGCGCCCCACGATCTCGACTTCTTCCAGGACGAGGTGCGCCGGGCCTGGGAGCGCGCCGATCCCACGTTGCGGGAGATGATCGGAGCCAGTTTTTACGCCGATCGCGTGGCGGGCACGCAGGCCGACTGGCACGCCTACGCCCTCAAGCAGGAGGCGGGAAAGCTACCCGAGACCTGGAAGGACGGCGCCAGGAACATCGCCGTCTTCGTCAGCAGCTCCGACGACATCGATTGCCTGCGCGAGATGGTGCAGGGAAAGACGCTGTACGAGAATCAATATCAAGGGATCGACAGGATCCTCGCGTCGGCGGCGGACCACCCGCAGCTCAATTTCTTCGTGAGGATGCACCCGCGTTCCGCCACCATGGCCGAGGTCGGTGGCAAGCGGCTGATGGAGCGCCGCCAGCCGAACCTGACCGTCATCACCGCGGACAGCCCGATCAGCACCTACGCCATGATGCGGAAGGCGACCCGGGTCGTGTCGTTCGGATCCACCACCGGGCTCGAGGCCACCTTCTGGGGAATTCCGTCCATCCTCGGCTACCGCAGCTACTTCGACAGGCTGGGGTCGGTGTATATGCCGACGACTCACGACGAGATGATGCGGCTCATCGTCGCTGACGAGCTGCCG
>DATFXS010000886.1:0-4689 GCA_035315605.1 Polyangia bacterium | reverse complement strand
GATCCGCGGCGGACGCCGGCTCGACCCCGCCCGCCTCGATGAACCGCTGCCGCCTGGCCTCGACGTCCTGCGCGACGCCGGCCGGCGATCCCATCACAAATCCGCCTGCGCGAGGGAGAACTTGTTGTTCTGCTCGTCGATGACGTGGAACGAGCCGCGGGCCTCGGGCGGCAACAGGCCCTGCAGCCGCGCCTGCTGGAAGCGTTCATAGAGGAAGAACGTCCGCCGCCCGCGATGGCGCGAGATCCAGTCCTTCAGCTTGTCGTCGGCGCCTTCCTGATCGAACACCGTGCGCTCCTCGGTCGGCCCCTCGTAGATCTCGTTCGATGTGTAGAAGGTCTCGCCGCGCCAGTAGAGCTGGTACGCGATCAGCCGCTCCTCCGGCGAGCGGCGCTGCTCGTAATAGGTCGCGATCGGGCCCTTCTGCGACCACGACGGCGCGACGCCGCGCATGAAGCCATCCAGCAGATAGAACGTGAACAGGATCGCGAACCCCGACAGGCCGTAGGCCGCCCAGCGCCGGATGCGCGGCACCACCAGCGCCGCGGTCGCCACCGCGAACGCCAGGCAGAACCAGATCAGCGGACCGGTGAAGTCGAGCTTCTCGGGCCAGGGCCGGCCCGCCTTGTTGTGGATGTAGTCGTACGAGAACAGCCAGAGGAACCGCTGCGCGGCGTTCTTCGTGTCGACCAGATCGATCGCCACCAGCGCGAGCAACGGGATCCCGATCAGGGCGACCAGCGCCGCGCGCCGCGCCCCGCCACGCGCGATGAGGTCATCGAGAAAGCAGCCCACCACGATCGCGATGCCGGGGATGGCCGGCAGCACGTAGTGATGGAACTTGGTCATCGAAACCGACACCAGCGCGTATCCGGCCACGAACCAGATCGCGCCGAGCCAGACGATGTCTTGCTTGCGCGCCTCCGCCGCGCCTTCGGGCGTCCCCGCCGCCGCCACGCGCCGGCCGCGCAGCACCGACCAGCCCAGCGCCGCAGGCACCAGCGCGATCCACGGCAAGAGGCCGTAGCCCAGCTCGCGCACGAAATATTCGAACGAGCCGCGGTCGCCGTGACGGCCGATCACCATGCGCCGCCAGTGGTTGTCGCCGAACAGCTCGTTCCAGAATCCGCCGCCATGCCGGATCAGCATCGCGTGGTGCCACGGCACCGCGACGACCGCGCAGGCGATCAGCGAGACGATGATTCCATAGCGCAGCTGCGCCCGCTTCAGCCGCCGCCAGTTCCAGGTGAATGCCAGATAGGCGACGAACACGATCAGCGGCAGCCCCAACCCGGCCAGGCCCTTCGCCAGCACCGACAGGGCACACATGATCGCCGCCAGGTACAGGTAGAACGGCGCCCGGTAGCGCGTGCGTGCGGCCAGCAGGATGAACAGCGCGAACCCGAGGTAGTACGGGATCATCGCGATCGCGCCGTACATCTTGATGTCGCGCCCGCCCCACGGGACGTAGACCTTCAGCTGGATCGAATCGATCACCAGCTGCGGAATCGTCACCAGCGCCATCAGCGCCAGCGTCCCGTAGAAGAGGCCGTGGTGCGGCCAGCTCCAGAAACCGGCGCCCCCCCGCTGTCCGCGCCGCGCCAGCGGCTCATCGGACTCGTCGAACAGCGCCAGCGCGCCCAGCGCCAGCGCCATCGCCATCGGACCGACGAACGCCATGTCCGTCATCGCCTGCCGCGCGACCAGGCTGTACATCGGCGCCGTCGCGCAGACGATGGCGGCCAGCACGCCCGCCCGCCGCGACACGAAGCGCGCCGTCACCAGATAGACCGCGTACACGCCCAGCACGCCCATCAGGCAGAACGGCACGCGCGTCGCCCATTCGGCCGCGTGACCGATCGCCATCTCGCCCGGCGATCCGCTGGGCAGCCCGATGCCCGCCACGTGCATGCCGATGCTCATCAGCCAGAACGACAGAACGGGCTTCGACCAGAACACGTCCGGATCGCGCGGCGATCCCGGCCACCACAGGCTGATGAAGTCCCCGCGGTGGGTCATCTGCCGCGCGACCTCCGAGTAGTGTGTCTCCCACGGATCCCAGAGGCCGTAAGTCCCGGCCAGCGGGATATAGAGGAGCAGCCCGCCGACGATGACCGCCACGCTCACGAGCAGCGCGATCTGCCGCTCGGTGAGCCGGGACGTCACTTCGCGAGCACCTTCTGCAGCTTGAGCAGCTCGAGATCGAGGAGCTTGGGCTGGCCGACCACCTCGGCCAGCGGGGTGGCGCGCACCTCGCCCTTGATCCAGCCCATCAGGTGGCCGTGCTGACCGCGCGCCATGTGATCGACGGCCGCGGCCGCCAGCCGCGTCGCGAGCAGTCGGTCGAACGCGCCCGGCGTGCCGCCGCGCTGCACGTGACCCAGCGTCGTCACCCGCATGTCGAACCCCAGCTGCTTCCGATGCTCCTCGAAGTGCTGCGCCAGCCGCGCGGCGTTGTTGCGCGCCCCCTCCGCGACCACCACCAGCGCCTGCGCCTTGCCGCGATCGTAGGCGCTCTGGATGTCGGCCTCGATCACGTCGGGCTCGATCTCCGCCTCCGGAATCACGACCGCCTCGGCGCCGCCTGCGATGCCGGCCATCATGGCCAGGTAGCCGCAGTTGCGACCCATCACCTCGACCAGGAACGCCCGCCGGTGCGAGGACGCCGTCACCTTCAACCGGTCGATCGACTCCAGCGCGATGTTCAGCGCGGTGTCGACGCCGATCGTGATCTCGCTGCCCGCCAGGTCGTTGTCGATGGTCGACGCGACGCCCATGACTTCGAGCCCCATCTTCGACAGCGCCAGCGCGCCCGACTGCGAGCCGTTGCCGCCGATCACGATCAGGCCGTCGATGCCGCGCGCCGTGAGGTTGGCGAGCCCGCGCGCGCGCACCGGCTCGTCCTTGAACTCGCGGAGGCGCGCGCTGCCGAGGAACGTTCCGCCTCGTTGCAGGATGCCGCCGACGTCGCGCGCGCCCAGCGGTTCGATCAGGCCGTCGACCAGCCCGGCGTAGCCGTCGCGTACGCCGAAGATCTCCCAGCCTTTCGAGATGCCCATGCGGCAGGCGGCGCGGATGGCGGCGTTCATCCCGGGCGCGTCGCCGCCGCTCGTCAAGATCGCGATTTTCCTCGTGGCCATGCTATGCGCACGACGTATAGCATGGCGTGCGATGGCCGAGCAGCCGGCGAAGAAGGCGCCACCGCCGAACTACATCACGCCGGCCGGCTTCAAAAAACTTGCGGACGAGCTGACGTTCCTCCGCACGAAAAAGCGGCCGGAGGTCGTCTCCGCGCTGGCCGATGCGGCGGCCGAGGGCGACCGTTCCGAGAACGCCGAGTACATCTACCGGAAGCGCCAGCTCCGCCAGATCGACTCACGGCTGCGCTTCCTGTCGAAGCGCCTCGATGACGTTCGCGTGGTCGATCCGCGCTCGCAGCCGCACACCGATCGCGTCTTCTTCGGCGCGACCGTCACGATCGAAGACGAAGAGGGCGAAGAGGCGACGTATCGGATCGTCGGCGTCGACGAGACCGACGGCGCGGCCGGCGACATCTCCTGGCAATCGCCGGTCGGGCGCGCGCTGCTCGGCAAGTCGGTCGGCGACACCGTGACGGTGCGCTGGCACGCGGGGCTGCGCGAGCTGACGATCGCCGAGATCGCCTACCGGTAAAAAAAGCCCGCCCCCGTCCTCCTCGCGGCCCCGGCAGCGCGGAAACTCCGAGGACGACCGCGAACACAAGGACGAAGACGGGCAAAGAAGGCACGGGGCCCGGCGAGCTTTCGCCCGCCGGGCCCACGTTCGGTCGGAGGAGGCAGTCAGGTCAGGTCAAGTCAGGTCAAGGTCCCCAGCTATCGGCAGGTGTGATCGGGAAGGCAGATGCTGCCGCCGCCGCCGCAGTCGGCGTTGGTCCGGCACTCGACGCAGGCCATGGTGGCGAGGTCGCAGAAGTCGCGCCCGCCCTGGCCGCAATCGTTGTTGCTGGTGCAGCCGTCGACGCAGCGGTGGGTCGGCCCGCACGCCTGACCGGTCGTGCACTGCGTGTTGTTGACACACTCGACGCAGGCGTTGGCAGCCACGTCGCAGTGCTGGCCAGTCGGGCAGTTCGTGTCCGTCAGACAGCGCACGCAGAAGTGCGTCGTCGTGTCGCAGACGGTGTTCGGGCCGCAGTCGGCGTTGCCGGTGCAGCCACCGACGGCACAGCGGTGCGTCGTCGGGTCGCACATCTGAATGGCGGCACAATCCGTCATCGAAACGCACTGCACGCAGGTGTGCGTGGTCGTGTCGCAAACATCGGTGCCGGCGCCGATCTGGGCGCACTCCGGATTCGTGTTGCAGCCGCGGCACGTTCCGTTAGCGCAGAACGGCGTCAGGCCGCCGCACTGCGCGCCGGTCGTGCACGTGACCGCGGTTCCACCCGCGCCCGCGGCGCCGCCGCCTGTTCCGGCCGCGCCGCCACCCGTGCCGCCGCGACCGCCGGCTCCCGCCGCGCCAGCAGCGCCGCCCGCGCCGCCACGGCCCGCCGCGCCCGCTGCCCCGGCGCCGCCGCCCGCCCCACCGCGACCCGCGCCACCCGCGGCGCCGCCCGCGCCGCCACGGCCGCCGACGCCGACCGCGCCGCCGCGCCCGCCTGCGCCACCCGCGCCGGCGACAGCACCGCCCGTCGCGCCACCCGCGGCGCCGGCCACG
>DATFXS010000885.1:0-2975 GCA_035315605.1 Polyangia bacterium | reverse complement strand
CTCTTCATGACCGACTGGCTGACCCTGAACGTCGCCATTCGCGACTACATCATCGCCGACAAGTTCGAACCGCCGGCGAGCATGACGCCGGAGTGCATGGATCAGACCTCGTGCAAGAACGCCGCTGACTCTGCGCTGGTGAACAACTTCATGGTGTACGCGGGCGTGGGCATGTACCTGCCCACGAAGTTCACGTACAAGACCCCTCGCTAGACGGGCCCGACAAAGGACATGCCGATGCTCATGAACAAGCACCGTTTCGCACTCCTGGTCGCGCTCGCCACGCTGGGCGCGCCGCTCGTGGCGCACGCTCAGCGCAAGAGCCCTCTCGCCGACGCGCCCGCCATCCGCAAGCGCTTCGAGCTACGCGCGCTCCGCGGCGAGCTCGGCGTCGGCGCCGGAACCACCATCAACCAGGACTTCTATCACACGTTCCTCGTCGACATCCGCGGTCAGATCCACCTGACGGACTGGCTGTCGATCGGCGGCTTCTTCGACATCGGCGCGGCGCAGATCGCCACCGGATTCTCCGACAAGCTGACGGGGTCGCTCAGCCCCAGCGGCAACAGCATGGTCAACCGCGAGCCGACCCCGGACGGGGCCAAGGCCGGGTTCCAACGGATTCCGTTCATCGCCGGGGCCCAGCTGGGATTCACGCCGTTCGCGGGCAAGTTCTCGCTGTTCGGCAAGCTGTTCGCGGCCTATGACTTCTACGGCTTCATCGGTCCCGGGTTCATCAACGTCAAGCCGACGGGCCAGGTGCGCGACTGCAGTACGCCGGCGCCGATGGATCCGACCAGCCCTGACCGATACCTCTGCGGCGTGACGGGGTGGAAGATCGGGCCGACCTTCGGCCTCGGGTTTCACACCTTCTTCGGCCAGGGCGTGGCGCTGGCGGTCGAGCTGCGCGACGTGATGGCGCAGCTGAACCCGTCGGGCCGTGACGTCAACGGCGATCAGGTCGCCGACACGCAGGACCTCTCCTGGACGCACACGTACACGCTCACCGGAAGCCTGGTCGTGTATCTACCGTTCAACGCCAAGATCTCGCCCTGATCGAAGCTGGAGGTCAGGTGCCGTCTCCGAAGAAGAAGGTCACGCTCTACTTCAGCTCCGGCATGCTGGATGAGACCCAGCACGAGGCCATTCGCCAGGACCGGTCGATCTCGTGGATCATCCAGGCCGCCTGGCGAATCGCGCGCGACGAGGTCCAGCGCCTGCCCGGCTACGGGCGACAGGATGGCGCCGAGACGCCGCCTGATCCCAGCGCCGTCGTCAGCAAGAGACAGAGCGAATCGCTGTAATCGCCGTTCGGCGTCCGGTACGACAGGTCGATGTGGTCGTTCTCCACGCCGTCCATCGGCATGCCCGTGAACGTCCCGTCGGGGCCGGCGGTCGCGATGATGCCGGTTCCGAGGCGCTCGTTGTACACGTAGTAGGTCGCGAGCGCGGCGTTCATCGACGGCAGACCGTGCGTCACCCAGACGGTCTTCTGGGTGCCCATCCCGTCGTCGACGAGCTGGGAGGTGAACGTCGCGCCCGGCGGCGGGACCGGGATGAACGGGGCGTTGCACGCCCACAGGATCGTGAAGGCGCCCAGCAGGGTCGCGAGTTTGAGGAGCCTCCGCCGCAACGCGTTCATCACCGGGATTGCCTCGGCGAGGTTGCAAGAGCAAGGCGCGCGCCGCCGCGATGGCCGCGGAAAATCGCGGGCGTCGGGGTTCGGGACGTCAACTCTGTTGGCGGTTGCCGCAACTGGATTAACTCCGTCAGACGCTGAAATTGTAGCGCTTCAGCTTCTTTTGCAGGCCGAAGCGCGAGAGGCCGAGGATCTCTGCCGCCTTGGTCTGGTTGTTCGCGGCGCGGCCGAGCGCCTCGCGCAGCAGCGCGCGTTCCAGCCGTTCGACGCGCGGCTTGAGCAGCAGGCTGTCGGGATCGTCCGGCACCACGGCGCCCGGATCGCCGGCGGCGGCGACGGCCGGCGACAGATCCGCGACGCCGATCCGATCACCCGACAGCGCGTCGGCCCGCGTGATCTCGTTCTCGAGCTCGCGCACGTTGCCGGGCCAGCGGTAGGCGGAGAGCCGGGCGAGCGCCGCCGGATCCATCGGCTTCGGCGCCGGGCGTCCGGCCGCCGTCGCCAGCCGGGCCAGAAAATGTTCCACCATCAGCGGGATGTCGTCGCGCCGGTCGCGCAGCGGAGGCAGCGCGATCTGCGCGACGTTCAGCCGGAAGTAGAGATCGCGGCGGAACTTGCCCTCCTCGACCAGCCGGGCGAGGTCGCGGTTGGTGGCGGCGACGATCCGGACGTCGACCTTGCGCGTCCGCTCGCTGCCGACCCGGCGCAGCTCGCCGAGCTGCAGCACGCGCAGCAGCTTGCCTTGCATGCCGGGCGACATCTCGGCGACCTCGTCGAGAAACAGCGTGCCGCCATCGGCGATCTCGAACAGGCCGCGCGTGTCGCGCTCGGCGCCGGTGAAGGCGCCGCGCACGTAGCCGAACAGCGTCGATTCCAGCAGCGTCTCCGGGATGGCCGCGCAGTTCTCACCCACGAACGGCTGATCGCGGCGCGGGCCGTTCGTGTGGATCGCGCGCGCGACCAGCTCCTTGCCGGTGCCGCTTTCGCCCTGGATGACCACCGGCAGCGTGGTGTCGGTGATGCGATCGAGAAGGCGAAACAGATCGAGCATGCGCGGTGTGCGGCCGATGATGTTGCGATAGTCGTAACGCACGGCGAGGGCCTCCCGGTTGTCGCGTAGTTCCTGCTTGATCCCGGACAGCTCTTCGCGGCGCGCCGCCAGCTCGACCTCCAGGCGGCGGTTCAGCGCCTCGACCTGGCGCTCGCGGCGGCGCAGCTCGGCGAGCAGGCGCGCGTTCTCGAGCGCGATCGCCGCCTGTTCGGCGAAGTCGAGCACCAGGCGCACATCGTCCTGATCGAAGGCGCCCTTGCGCAGTCGGTGATCGACGTAGATCGT
>DATFXS010000884.1:0-3089 GCA_035315605.1 Polyangia bacterium | reverse complement strand
CGCGACGTGAAGGCGGCCGCCGAGGGCGGCGCCAACGGCGCCGCGCCGGGGTTCGATCTGCACGCCGCCGAGGAAGCGCCTCAGACGTCGGCGCCGCGCGTGTCGGCCGTCGCCCCCCTGCCCGCCCAGATCGTCCCCGAGCGCCGCAGCGAGGCGCGCCCGGCGCAGGCCGTTCCGGCCGAGGACGTCGTCAAGCCGCTGTCGATGATGCGGCGGACGATCGCCGAGCGCCTGCTGGTCGCCAAGACCACCGTCCCGCACTTCTACCTGACCGCCGACGTCGACATGGACGCCGCGATGGATTTCCGCGAGCAGGTGGCGCAGGT
This sequence comes from Polyangia bacterium, assembly GCA_035315605.1. Lineage (GTDB taxonomy): Bacteria > Myxococcota_A > Polyangia > Fen-1088 > Fen-1088 > JADGRB01. The sequence goes on along the minus strand of DATFXS010000884.1, from coordinate 2,763 downwards.
CCACGGCGCCAAGCTGTCGGTCAACGACCTGGTGCTGAAGGCGTGCGCGCTGGCGCTGCGCAAGGTGCCCGAGGCGAACGCGTCGTTCACCGAGGAAGCCATCGTGCAGCACGCCCGCGTCGACATCGGCATGGCGGTGGCGATCGAGGACGGCCTGATCACGCCGGTCATCCGCGACGCCGACAAGAAGACCATCGGTCAGATCGGCGCCGAGGCGCGCGAGCTGGCCGGCCGGGCGCGCGACCGCAAGCTACGGCCCGACGAGTACACGCACGCGACGTTCTCGGTGTCCAACCTGGGGATGATGGGGATCCGCGACTTCGCCGCGATCATCAACCCGCCCGAGGGAGCCATCCTGGCCGTCGGCACCGTCCGCAAGGAGCCGGTGGTCAAGAACGACAAGATCGTCGTCGGTCAGCGCATGTCGATCACGCTGTCGTGCGACCACCGGGTCATCGACGGCGCGCTCGGCGCCAAGCTGCTGCAGGCGATCGTCGCGATCCTCGAGAAGCCGATCTCGCTGGCGTTCTGACCGTGGCCGACAAGTACGATCTCGTCGTCATCGGCGCCGGACCGGGCGGGTACGTCGCCGCCATCCGCGCCGCGCAGCTTGGGCTCAAGACCGCGTGCGTCGAACGCGAGCGCGCGGGCGGCATCTGCCTGAACTGGGGCTGCATCCCGTCGAAGGCGCTGCTCAAGTCGGCGGACGCCATGCGCCACGTGCAGCACGCCGCCGACTACGGCGTGATCATCAAGGGCGAGATCGGGTTCGACTGGGACAAGATCATCAAGCGCAGCCGCGGCGTCGCCGACAAGCTGTCGGGCGGCGTCGAACACCTGTTCAAGAAGTACGGCGTCACCCAGATCCTCGGGACGGCGTCGCTGGTCGGCCGCAACAAGATCGAGGTCACCACGACGTCGGGCGGCAAGGCGACCGGCAAGCTGGCGCTGGAGACGCCGCGCACGATCATCGCGACCGGCGCGCGCGCCAAGTTTCTGCCGGGCATCGAACCCGACGGCGATCGCGTGATCACCTACCGCGAGGCGATGGTGCTGCCCGAGGTGCCGAAGTCGGTCGTCGTGATCGGCGCCGGCGCGATCGGGATCGAGTTCGCCGACTTCTGGAACGCGTTCGGCGTCGAGGTGACGGTGATCGAATTCATGCCGCGCGTGCTGCCGATCGAGGACGAGGAGATCTCGGCGTCTCTGACCCGCACCCTGAAGAAGCGCAAGATGAACATTCACACCGGCGCCAAGACGACCGGCGTGAAGGTGAGCGGCAAGACCGTCACCACGTCGTTCACCGACGCCGACGGCAAGAACCAGACGGTCACGTCCGAGCGCGTGCTGCTGGCGGTCGGCGTGCGCGCCAACATCGAGAACATCGGCCTCGAAGGGATGGGCGTCGCGCTGGATCGCGGCTTCATCCAGATCGACGACGCCTACAAGACCACCAGCCCCGGCATCTGGGCGATCGGCGACTGCGCCGGGCCGCCGCTGCTCGCACACGTCGCGATGGCGGAGGGCGTCCGCACCGTCGAGGCCATGGCCGGCAAGCACCTCGCGCCGATCAACTACGACGCGATCCCGGGCTGCACCTACTGCGACCCGGAGGTGGCGTCGATCGGGAAGACCGAGGCGCAGGCGCGCGAGGCCGGCATCGACATCGACGTCGGCAAGTTCCCGTTCGCGCCCAACGGCAAGGCGCTGGGCGCCGGCCACACCGACGGCTTCATCAAGGTGATCACCAACAAGGCGCGCGGCGAGATCGTGGGCGTGCACTGCATCGGCTACGGCGTCACCGACCTGATCGCCGAGATGTCGGTGGCGATCACGTCCGAGGCGACCGCCCACGACGTGCTCGCCTCCGTCCACCCGCATCCGACACTGTCCGAGGTGATGTACGAGGCGACCGCCGCCGCGCTCGGCGAGGTCGTCCACATCTGAAGCGCCCGGGGAACACCCCCTGGGCGAGCGGGCCGGTCGAAAGCCTTCCCCAGTTCAGGCTGACCGCCCGCTCGCCCTCCCCTTCCCCCCTCCCGCGCCGTGTACCGATCTCGAGAAGCCGACGTCGAGTGGCTCGTTTGTCCCCCGTGCGAGCCGGCTCGCGACGTGCCCGAGCCGCCGCGCGACCTCGCCCGCGGTGGCGGGTCGGGCCTCGGGCCGCTTGGCCATCATCTGCAGAATCAGCTCCTCGAGTGGGCACGGCATATCTGTCAAAAGCTCTGAAGGTGAGCGCGGCTCGACGTGCATCTGCATCCGCGCGACGTCGTGTTCGGATTCGGCGTCGAACGGGCGCCGTCCGGTGACCAGCTCGTACAGCATGCAGCCGAGCGCGTAGATGTCGGCGCGCCCGTCGACCGGCTCGCCGGCCAGCTGTTCCGGCGCCGCGTACTCCGCGGTCCCGATGCCGACGTTGTTCCGGCTGTGATCCAGCGCGAGGTGGCGCGTCGCGCAGGCCAGCCCGAAATCGAACAGCGTCACGCGGCAGCCGGGGCCGACCATCACGTTGGCGGGTTTGACGTCGCGGTGGACGACGCCGCGATCGTGCAGGTGACCGAGGGCGCCGCAGAGCTGCTTGACGATCGAAAGCGTGTCCGCAAGCCCGCACCACCGCGATCCGATCGTGCGGCAGAGGGTCCGCCCTTCCAGCAGCTCGAGCGCCATCCACGGCATGCCGAAGTAGATGCCGTCGTCCCGCAGGCGCACGATCCCGGGGTGATCGACGCCGCGAAGCACGGCGATCTCTCGACGGAGCGCGGA
>DATFXS010000883.1:0-3929 GCA_035315605.1 Polyangia bacterium | reverse complement strand
CAAGCCCGACACGCCGGCGGCGCGGCTGGCGCGCGAGCTGGCCGGCGCGTACCCGGAGCGCGCGGCGCCGACCGGCGTCGTCCGGGCGTTCGACATCGAGGCGCGCGAGGCCGAGCTGCCGCTGGTCGACGGCGGCAAGCTGCGCGTCTGGGCCTACAACGGGCAGGTGCCCGGGCCCGAGCTGCGCATCCGCCTGGGCGAGACGCTGCGCGTCCGCTTCACCAACCGGCTGCCGCAACCGACGACGATCCACTGGCACGGCGTCCGCGTCCCGAACGGCATGGACGGCGTCCCCAGCGTCACGCAGCCGCCGGTCGAACCGGGCGCGACCTTCGTCTACGAGTTCACGCCGAAGGACGCGGGCACCTTCTGGTTCCATCCCCACGTCCGCTCGAGCGAGCAGGTCGAGCGCGGCCTTTACGGCGTGCTGATCGTCGAAGACCGCGCCCCCGCCCCGTACGCGCGCGACGTCGTCTGGGTCCTGGACGACTGGCTGCTCGACGAGACGCGCCAGATCTTCGGCGCCTTCAACACGCCCCACGACCTGATGCACGACGGGCGCTGGGGCAACTTCGTCACCGTCAACGGACGCCGCGACACCGCCCTCGCCGTCCGCGGCGGCGAGCGGATCCGGCTGCGCCTCCTCAACGCCTCGAACGCCCGCATCTACGCGCCCGACTTCGGCGCGCTGGAACCGCAGGTCATCGCGGTCGACGGTCTCTACCTGGCGAGGCCGATCCCGCTCGGGCGCTTCGAGCTGGCGCCGGGCAACCGGCTGGACCTGGACATCACCCTCCCGTCCGCGCCCGCCAGCCGTTCCATTCCGGTCGTCGATACCTTTTATGGCAACATGCCCAACCACCTCGCGGACGTCGTGATCGACGGCGCGGCCGCCGGCCCGCCGCCGCGGTTCCCGTCGCCGGCGCACGCGCGCGTGCCGTCGTGGTCAGCAGGGCTGTCGATCCCGCCCACGAAGGAGTTCCACCTGGACGCCCGCCGCGGCGGCAGCTACGGCATCGAATGGACGATCAACGGCCAGGCCTTCGCCGGCCACGAGCACCACGCGCCGCCGATGCTGACGATGGATCGCGGCGGCTGGGTCAGGCTGCGCTTCATCAACGACAGCTACCGCCTGCACCCGATCCATCTGCACGGCATGTTCTTCCGGCTGCTCGCGCGCAACGGTGCGCCGGTCGACGAACCGTTCTTCCGCGACACCGTGCTGATGCATTCGAAGGAGACGATCGACATCGGGCTGGTCCCGCTCGACGCGGGCAAGTGGATGATGCACTGCCACATCCTCGAACACGCCGAGGCGGGCATGATGACGCTGTTCGAGGTGCGCGGCTGAAGCGCGCCGCTACGGCAGCATGATCCGGCCGGGCGCCATGTTCACGCCCGCCTGCGTGTGGCAGCTGTTGCAGTCGCCCGACGTCTGCGTCGCCACCATCGCGCGCGTGCCGGCCGCCGTCACCACCTTCGCGCTGAACGGCAGCGCGACCGCCATCTGCGAATAGAAGTTGCCGGCCGCGTTCGGCGTCAGCGTCAGCGTCAACCCGTCCGCGCCCGTGATCACCACGTGCGCGCCGCTCGACGAATTCGCGCCATAGCAGAGGTCTGGCTCGTTCAGGGTCGGGTAGACCGTGCCCGCGATCGAGAAGATCGGCCCCTCGCCGCCGCGCGCGTGGCAGCTGATGCACGCCTGACCCGGGTTCATGTCGCCCGACCCCTGGTTTCCGCCCGTCCAGGTCATATTGCTGGTGCAGACCGGGCCTCCGCCGCCGCAGGCGCTGCCCGCGGGGTAACCGGCGTTGACCCAGTTCGACAGCGTCGCGATCTCGGCGGCCGTCGCCGGCGAATTCGGCGCCGGCGGCATCGGCGACGTCGTCGACTGCATGCGCGCGACCGCGACCGTGCCGGTCGACTGCGACGGAACCGTCAGCGATGGCGCCATGAACGCCGCCACGCTGGTGAGCGCCGGCAATCCGAGCATCGGCGTCGGGCCGTGGCACGACCAGCATCGCGTCGACAGCACGGTCTCGACGTCGCACGGAAGATCCGTCGCGGGCGGATTCCCCTGCGGCGGCGGCATCACAGCCCCCCCCGTCCCGCCCGATCCGCCCGTCCCGTCCCCGCCCTCCGTCTCTCCGATCTGGCCGACGCAGCCGGCGAACGCGGTGGCCCCCAACAGCAGCGCCACGACCAGACGTGGCGCGTCGTGGGGCCCCGCAGGGCTCGACCGGGTTGCCATGCTGGTGGAGTACCGTGGCCTCGTCCGGATCAGGCAGCCTCGAACGAAATTCCGCGCGCAACGCCCGCGGGAGACGACCGGCCACACGCAAGTCTTGCGCGTTCTGGCCACGATTTCGCGCCGGAAGCCGGGCACGGCCCGTGCTACCTCCGCCGGTCGTGTCGAAACATGTCCATGTCGGGCTCGGCCTGGCGCTGTCGATCGGGTGCATGCCAAACCCAACCGGACCGGGCGCCCCCGGACAGCCGGTCGGCTGGGACGACGGCGTGCGGATTCCCGCCGCCGACGACATGAATCCCGATCCGAACATCGTCGAGGTTGCGCTGCAGGCGCGGATGACGCCGATGTCGTTCGTCCCGGGCGGACCGACGACGGTCTGGACGTACAACGGACAGGTGCCCGGACCGCTGATCCGCGCGCGCGTCGGCAACCGTGTGATCGTCCACTTCTCGAACGCGCTGGCGGAAACGACGACCATCCACTGGCACGGCCTCCGGATCCCGGCCGCGATGGACGGCATGCCCGATCTGTCGCAGCCGCCGGTTCAACCGGGCGACAGCTTCACCTACGACTTCGTCGTGCCGGACGCCTCCACCTTCTGGTACCACCCGCACGTCGATTCGGCGGTGCAGGAAGGCAACGGCATGTACGGCGCCTTCATCGTCGACGATCCGTCCGAGCCGGCCGGACTGGGGGACGAGGTGGTCATGGTGCTGTCCGACCTGGGCGTGAACGACGATGGGTCGCTGTACGCGCAGGACGCGGGCGGCGACATCGGCACCCTGTTCGGCCGGGAAGGCAACATCCTGCTCGTCAACGGCATGATCAAGCCGACGCTGAAGGCGCGTCCCGGCCTTCGCCAGCGCTGGCGCTTCATCAACGCCGCCAAGACCCGCTACTTCCAGATCGGGCTCGACGGGCATTCGTTCACGCGTATCGGCGGCGACGGCGGCCTGCTGTCGGCGCCCGTGGCGGTCGACCAGCCGGAGATCGCGCCCGGCGAACGGATGGACCTTCTGGTCGTCCCCGATGGCGAGCCCGGGTCGCAGCTGGTCGTCAAATGGATCGCGTTCGATCGCGGGTACGGCAGCACCTACAACCGGCCGCCCGAGGACCTGTTCGTCGTCCAGCTGGAAGGGTCGCACCAGGACGCGCCGCCGATGCCGACGGTGCAACGAGACATCGCGCCGCTGACGCCGACCGCGCCGCAGATCGATCTCGAGCTCATGGAGGTGAGCGCGACGCCGTTCGCGCTGGGCATCAACGGCGCGGCGTACAAGGATTCGCAGCCGATCATGGCGTATGTCGGCGACACGCAGGTCTGGTCGATCACCAACAACATGGACTTCGCGCACCCGTTCCACCTGCACGGCTTCTTCTTCCAGGTGATCTCGCCGGCGGGCCCGCTGGAATGGAAGGACACCGTCAACGTCCCGGTTGGATCGACGGTCCAGTTCGTCGCCCACTACGACGATCGGCCCGGCATGTGGATGTTCCACTGCCACATCCTCGACCACGCGGAGGCGGGGATGATGGGCTCGTTGATGGTGATGGAGCCGCCGTAACGCCGGCGCCGGCGGGTCATTGCCAAAGGGCGGCCGCGCGCTTACGGTGACAGCCATGGTCGAGACCGCCTCCAGCCGCGCCACGCCCAGGCAGCTCGGGACCTCCGGCCCGC
>DATFXS010000882.1:0-8811 GCA_035315605.1 Polyangia bacterium | reverse complement strand
GAAGCCCGCCCTGCGCAGCCACCCGTACGGGCTGTGCCCGACGTCGCCACCGCGGTTTCCCTGCTACAGTCCCGCGCATGAAGCTGTCGATCCGTCGGGCCGGCGAGCGGGGCAAGGCCGACCACGGCTGGCTGCTGTCGTTTCACACCTTCTCGTTCGCGGACTATTACGATCCCGCGCACATGGGCTTTCGCGCCCTGCGCGTGATCAACGAGGACCGCGTGCAGCCGGGGCAGGGCTTCGGCGCGCACTCGCACCGCGACATGGAGATCATCTCCTACGTGCTCGACGGCGCGCTCGAGCACAAGGACAGCATGGGGGGGAGCTCGATCATCCGGCCGGGCGAGGTGCAGCGCATGTCGGCGGGCACGGGCGTCACGCACAGCGAGTTCAACGCCTCGCGCGACGAGCTGGTCCACTTCCTCCAGATCTGGATCTTGCCCGCGCGCCCCGGTGGCAAGCCGGGCTACGAGCAGAAGGCGTTTCCGGAGGCCGAGCGCCGGGGAAAGCTGCGCCTCGTCGCCTCGCCCGACGGGCGCGACGGTTCGGTGACGATCCGGCAGGACGTCGCGCTGTACGCGTCGCTGCCGCGTACGGGCGAGACGTTGAAGCACGAGCTGGCGGCGGGGCGCCACGCCTGGCTGCACGTCGCGCGCGGCGACGTCGAGCTCGCCGGCGAGAAACTGGTGGCGGGCGACGCGGCCGCGATCAGCGACGCGAGCGGCATCGAGTTGACGGGCGGCGCTTCGTCCGAAGTGCTGCTGTTCGACCTCGCGTGACCGGTGACGCGACTTCATCTGGTCGACGGGACTTACGAGCTGTTCCGCGCGCACTACGCGCCGCGGCCTGATCATCGGGCGCCCGCCGGTTGGGACGCCAAGGCGACCGTCGGCGTCGTCGCGTCGCTGCTGGCGCTGCTCAACGAAGCGGACGAGGCGGTCACCCACATCGCGGTCGCGTTCGACAACCCGATCCGTTCGTTTCGAAACGATCTCTTTGCCGCGTACAAGAGTGACGAGGGCGTCGAGCCGGCGCTGCGCGCGCAGTTCGACACCGTCGAGGCGGCGGTGCGCGCGCTCGGCGTCGTCGTCTGGTCGATGCGCGAGCACGAGGCCGACGACGGGCTGGCCAGCGGCGCGCGCAAGTTCGCCGGCGAGGTCGATCAGGTGCGGATCATGACGCCTGACAAGGACCTGGCCCAGTGCCTGCGCGGCGATCGCGTCGTTCAGATCGATCGCCGGCAGCGCAAGCTGACCGACGAGGCGACGTTCCGCGCGGCGCGTGGCTTCGGCCCGGCTAGCGTGCCGGATTTTCTGGCCCTGACCGGCGACACGGCGGACGGCATCCCGGGGCTGGACGGCTTCGGCGACAAGAGCGCGTCGCTTCTGATCGGCGCCTACGAGCACATCGAGGCGATCCCGGAGTTTCCGCATCAATGGAAGGTGAAGCCGCGCGGCGCGCTCGGGCTGGCTGCGACGCTGGCGGCGCACCGCGAGGAGGCGCTCTTCTACCGCAAGCTCGCGACGCTGGTCGATGACGTGCCGCTCGCCGAATCGCTGGACGACCTGCGCTTCCGCGGCACGCCCCGCGCGGCCTTCGAAGCGTGGTGCGACGAGGTCGGCGCGAACACGATCAGGACGACGCCTCGCCTGTGGCGCGACGGCTGACGATCACCAGGCGAGGCGGAGGCTGAACATGTAGCCGCCGCTGTTGAGGCCGCCCGCGAACCAGTGCGTGTAGCCGGCGCGCAGCGACCAGCGGGGCAGCGACGGACCCGACCACGAGATCGGGAACGGCGACGGGGCGGGGCGCAGCGCGCCGATGTCCAATTCGAGGCCCGCCTCGGCCGACAACGCGCCGTAGGCGATCGGCTTGGGCGGCATCTGGCCGGCCGGCGGGGGATGCATGACGGCGATCAGGACCTGCGCCTCGCCGCCCCCGAACAGGCTGACCCGCCGGGGGTCCTGCCAGGCGCCCCAGCCCCAGAAAGGCCAGGCGACGTGCCCGCTGACGCCGCTGCCCATGAACGTCGACGTCGGCGAGTTCAGGTTGCCCTTCGGTTCGACGAGGAAGCGCGACGTCAGGCCGCCGTCCCAGAGGATCGCTCCCGCCCGCCCGACATACGCGAGGTTGCCCGCCATCGCCGACGCCGTCAGGCCCGGCGCGAAGAGCGACGTGTTCTGGATGCCGTAGACCAGGCCCGTGGTCGGCGGCTTCATCTCCCACCGCAGCTGGCCGCGCGCTGGATCTGCGATCACGAGCTGCACGCGGCGCCCGCGGGCATCCGGCAGCGTCACGGTGATCTTTCGTGGCGCGTCGCTGCGGTCGTAGCGGTAGCCGCGGAAGACGACCCAATAGCGGCGCGACTCGCCGGGCGGGATGGTGGCAGAGCCGAGTTGCAGATCGTCGAGCCCGAGATTCGGGGGAAAGGCGCCCTCGCCGCCGCCCGCGGGAGCCAGCGACAACGTTTCGCCGGGGAGATCCGGCGACAGCTCCATCAGACAGGAGAGCGAGGCGGCGCTCAGCGAGTAAGGCGCGCGTCCGGTGTTGGTGATGCCGATCTCGACGCCGAGGGCGGTGTCGTCGCCCATGCCGCTCGCGACGATGTTGTCGGTCACCATGATGCGGCCGGCCTCGACGCTGATCGTCGCGTCGGCGATCGGGGACATCGACACCGGCTGGCTGAGGCGCGCAGCCTGGAACGACGGCCCGCAGCCGAGCGCGGCGGCGACCGCGAACACAAGCGGGGAAGGGCGGCGGGTGGCAGTCACCGTCGCCATGCTGACTCAGCCGTTGGTTGCGCGGGTTGTCTCAGGGCGGGGTAAAACATCGTTCGTGGCGGATACGAAGCAAGACGTGCTGGACATGTTGCACGAGCTCGCCGAGCTGACGATGCTCGACGAGGGCGATCCACAGTCGTTCCGGGTCCGCGCCTATGAGAGCGCCGCCCAGTCGATCACGGCGCAGGCGTCCGACCTCGGCAAGCTGACCGTCGCGGAGCTGCAGAAGATCGAGGGCGTCGGCAAGAGCACGGCCGAGAAGATCCGCGAGCTGATCGAGACCGGCAAGGTCGCCAAGCTGGAGGGACTGCGGCAGAAGCATCCGCCCGCCGTCGTGGCGCTGCTGCGCATCCAGGGCCTCGGGCCGAAGGCCCTCAAGCGGCTGCGCGCCGAGCTGGGGGTCGGTTCGATCGACGATCTGCGGCGCCTGCTGGCCGAGCACAAGCTGCGGGATCTGAAGGGCTTCGGGCAGAAGTCGGAAGAGAACCTGACGCGCGCGCTCGATCGGCTGGAGCAACAGGGGTCGATCGGACGCACGCCGATCTCCGTCGCCCTGCCGCTGGCGCGCCGGATCGTGGCGCGCCTCGCCGAGCTGCCGGGCGTGACGCACGCGTCGACCTGCGGATCGTTGCGGCGCTTCTCGGAGACGATCGGCGACGTCGACATCCTGGTGGCGGCCGCCGATCCCGAACCGGTGATGGAGGCGGTGGTGTCGATGCCCGCCGTCGACAGCGTGCTGGGGCGCGGGGCCTCGAAGACCAGCGTCCTCACGCGGCGCGGGACGCAGGTGGACGTGCGGGTCGTCGCGCCCGCGCAGCTCGGCGCGGCGCTGCTCTACTTCACCGGGTCGAAGGGCCACAACATCAAGCTGCGCCAGCGGGCGCTCGCGCGCGAATGGACGCTGAACGAATACGCGCTCTCGGAGATCGAGGGCGGCAAGGTGATCGCGCGCGAGACCGAAGAGGAGATCTACCGCGCGCTCGGCCTGGCCTACATCCCCCCGACGTTGCGCGAGGACGCCGGCGAGATCGAGGCCGCCGAGACCGGCGCGCTGCCGCGCCCTATCGGGGCGGTCTGCGGCGACTTCCACCTTCACACGACGGTGTCCGGCGACGGGCGCTCGTCGCTGGAAGAGATGGTGGCGGGCGCGCTGGCGCGCGGGTACCGCGTGCTCGCCGTGACCGACCACGCCGAGGGGACGCTGTCGGGCGCGAGCCGCGACGCGTTCCTCGCCCAGCGCGAGCGGGTGCGCGCGCTGCAGGCGGAGCTGGGCGACAAGCTGCGCCTGCTCCACGGCGTCGAGCTGAACATCGGCAAGGCGGGAGAGCTGGACTACGACCCCGAGTTCCGCCGGTCGTTCGACTGGTGCCTGGCGTCGGTGCACGACCACTTCGATCTCGACCGCGCCGCGCAGACGCGCCGGATCGTCACCGCCATGCAGGACCCGGCCGTGCGCATGATCGGCCACCCATCGGCGCGCATGATCGGCGGCCGCCCGCCCATCGACCTCGACTACGATCAGGTGTTCGCGGCGGCGGAGGCGACCGGCACCGCGCTGGAGGTGAACGGCGGCCTGCCGCGTCTGGACCTGTCGGTCGAGGCGCTGCGCCGCGCGCGCGGCCGCAACCTGACCTTCCTGCTGACCAGCGACGCGCACGACGTCGTCGAGCTGGAACGCGTCGGCAATGCCACGCTGAACGCGGAGCGCGCCTGGCTGGACCGCGATCGCGTCGCGAACGCGTGGGCGCCGGAGCGCCTGCTTGCCTGGCTGGAACGCAAGACGCCGGGCGCCGCTCAGTCGCCGTCCTGAGCGCCTGCATCCACCGGCGCGTCCAGACGGCAGACGTGCGTGATGTACATGTTGTCGAACATCCAGAGCCTGTCGGGGACGAAGTCGCGGGCCTGCTTGCCGCCGAAGACGACGACGGTCAGGCCGGCGAGGCCGGCATTGAGCCGCTCGACGGCGTTGAGGCCGTAGTCAGGCAGCTCGAACTGCGTCGCCGCCGGCATGATCCGATTGCCGTCGTCGTCCCGGTTGCAGCGCAAGAGCGGCAGCAGCCACGGCTGGTAGTGCCAGACCGCGTTCAGCATGATCGTCGGTTGCGCGTCCTTGTGGTCGTCGTCGCGGCGCGGGGTGAACGGGTCCGCGAGGTCGGTCAGCACCCACCCGAGCGCCTGGGGGTCCAGCGGGGGATCCGCGGCCGCGACGTCGGGGTCGCGGGCCCCGGCGGATCGTCCAGCGCTGAGCCGATGAACGCGGAGATAGGGAGGGCTCCCCCAGGTGGCGGTCAGGCGCCCGCGAACCGCGAAACACGTGTCCGCAGGCCACTTCTGGGCCAGGACCTCGCGCACCGACTTCGTGACGAGCCCCGGGGGGCACGGCTGCAGCGCGGCGACGTCGCCGGCCGGCGCGGCGCTTCGCGCGGCCGGTCGCGGCTCGTGATGTGTGCAGCTCCAGGTCAGCGCGCCCGCGAGCGCCGCGAGCCAGCCCGCTCTGCCCGTCGTGCCCACGCCGCGCAGCATCGCACGGCCGAGCTCAATACACTTTGTGAGCTTGCGCTCGGCGTGACGCGCGCCAGTTTCGGCAGTATGAGGGGAGGCATCGCCATGGCTGAGAAAGGTAAGATTGCCTGCTTGCTGGCGAAGGACTTCGAGGACTCGGAGTTTCAGATCCCCTGCGACTGGCTGAGCGCGGCAGGGTACACGGTCGAGATCGTCGGCGCGAAGGCCGGCGAGACTCTGACCGGGGAAAAAGGTCGTGAGACGGCGGTCGTCGATCTCGGGATCGACGAGGCCGACGTCGACGAGTACGAGGGGATGCTGATTCCGGGCGGGTACTCCCCCGACAGACTGCGCGCCGACGAGCGGTTCGTCGAGTTCGTGCGCGCGTTCGATGCGACCGGGCGGCCGCTGGCGGCGGTCTGCCACGGGCCGCAGCTGCTGCTGACCGCCGAGCTGCAGCGCGGCCGGACGCTGACGGCCTGGCCGACGGTGCAGGGCGACCTGCGGCAGGCGGGCGCGCACGTCATCGACCGCGACGTCGTCGTCGACGACAACTGGATCACCAGCCGGAAGCCCGACGATCTGGAGGCGTTCACATCCAAGTTCGTCGAGGAGCTGGGCGAGCTGGAAGAACGCGGCGGCTGGCGGCACGGACACGCCGGCGCCGTCAGCGAATCCTACCCACACGGTTGACGCACGCGCTTGGCCGAGCCGATCATCTTCCACGTCTCCGATACGGCGCGTTGGGTCGCCGTGTACCGGGCGTGGGAGACGGCTCGGCCGGACGCGCTGTTTCGGGATCCGCTCGCGGATCGCCTGGCGGGCGAGCGCGGGCGGGCCATCGCGGCGGCGACGCCGCGGGCGGCGGTGACCGGCTGGTCGGCGATCACGCGGACCAGGCTGATCGACGATCTCGTGCTGGATTCGATCGCGCGCGGCTGCGATCGCGTGCTGAACCTCGCGGCCGGCTTCGACACGCGCCCCTATCGGCTGGCGCTGCCGCGAAACCTGACCTGGATCGAGGCGGACCTGCCGGCGCTGATCGACGAGAAGCAGCGGCTGCTCGCCGACCAGAAGCCGGCCTGCACGCTGGTGCGCGAGGCGATCGATCTCGCCGATTCGGCCGCGCGCGCCGAACTGCTCCGCCGCGCGGTCGCGGGCGCCGCCAACGCGCTGGTGATCACCGAGGGGCTGGTCGTCTATCTGACCGACGAGACGGTGCGCGCGCTGGCGCGCGATCTCGCGGCCGAGCCGGCCATCCGCGGGTGGGTGCTGGACATGATGTCGCCCGCGATGCGCGCGATGATCAGCGACGGCATGGGGGGCCGGCACCCGGCGCGCGCGCTGGTCCGGTTCGCGCCCGAAAACGGCGTGGCGTTCTTCGAGCCGTTCGGCTGGCGGGCGCGCGACGTCCATCCGATCCTCCGCAGCGCGGTCCGGTTTCGCCGCGCGCCGCTCTGGATGTGGCCGCTGGCGCTGCTGCCGGGTCCGGATCCGCGCCGGCTCGGCAAGGCGCGCTGGTCGGCAGTGGTTCGCTTCGAGCGCGCGTGATCGGTTGGCCCGATCGTCGCATCATGCACGCGTGATGCGGCAGCGGACTCACCGTGGCAGGTCTTGGTGTCAGGAATCTGAGCACCGCCATGACGGCGACGTCGCGATCGCTGCTCTGATCGCGGTCGCCCTTGCGGCGCTGCCGGCGTCCTGCAACCAACGCGCGCTGTCACCCGGTGACGCGGGCGGCGTGGGCCAGGTCGGAATCGACGGCGCCACCGATGCGGTGACGGATCGGGGATTCGACACGGTCGGGGCCGACGTCGCGCGCGACACGAGCGCGGACGGCGTCTTCGCTGACGGCGGGGGCGACGCGGGTGGCGACGCAGGCGCGATCGCCTGCGGTGGCATGAGTTGCACCGGGACGGACCTTTGCGTGACCTTCGATCTTTGCGGCGGTCCGGCGAACTGCACGGATCTGCCCGCGAGCAACGTGTGCCCGCCCGGGACGACCTACTATGCGACCTGTCCCCCGGGGAACCGGCCGGGGTGCATGCCCAATTGCTCGCCCAGCTACGCGTGCGCGCGGCGCCCGACCGCTTGCAATGCGACGCTGGACTGCACGTGCGCGATGGCGGCCTGCAACGGCATGGGCACGTGCGTATTCGCGAGCGGTCGCGGCGTCCTCTGCGCGAACCAGTAACCCGCCCGTCAGGCGGGGCGTTCGATCTTGCCGTCGGGGCGGCGCGCGAAGCGGCCCTCCTCTCGCGCGTGCACCGGATCGGCGCTCGCCCACGGCCAGCCGCCGAAGCCGGTGGTCTGGAAATCGATGATGGCCTGGCGGATCTCCTCGCGCGTGCTCATCACGAACGGGCCGTAGTTGACGACCGGCTCGCCGATCGGCTTGCCCTGCAGCAAGAGCGCCTCGGTCTCGACCGGGCCGCCCGTCAGCGCCGCGTCCAATTCGGCGCGCAGCTCGACGCGGTGGTTGACCGGGATCGCGTGCCCGTCGACGTCCAGGCCGCTGCCGCTGAAGAAGTAGAGCGACCGGTTCGTGCCGGGCGCGGCGGGCAGCGTGAACTGCGCGCGCGGCGCCAGCTTGATCGTCCAGATCGCGACGTCGGCTTCCGGGCGCGCGGCCCACGAGTTGGGCGGCGGCGCCGGCGCGCGCAGGTCGCCGTAGTGGCCGGCGGTCATCGCGATCTCGGTGGTGCGCCCCTCGCCGTCCCGCACGGTCGTCTTCGGGATGGTGTGGCTCCAGAGCATCGAGAAGTACGGCTCGACCATCTTGTCGGCGATCGGGAGGTTCAACCAGATCTGGAACAGCTCGAGCGGGTTGTCGTGCGCGCGCTCGACGAGCGGAAACATCTCGGCGTGCTGGATGCCGCGGCCGGCGGTCAGCCACTGCACGTCGCCGCGGCCGTAGCGCGCGGTGGCGCCCATCGAATCCGAATGATCGAGCAGCCCGCGCCGCACGACGGTGACGGTCTCGAAGCCGCGGTGCGGGTGCTGCGGGAATCCGGGGACGACCTGGCCGTGGTACATCCGCCAGCCGTCCTTGCCCTCGAAGTCCTGGCCCAGGTTGCGCCCCGACAGCGACGCGGCCGGGCCCAGGCGGTCGTTGCCGGCCGGGTAGTGATCGTCGTGGTGCACGCAGAACAGGAACGGATCGCTGGTCTGCCACGGGAATCCCTGCGGCGTCACCGACACGACGGCGTCCGCCTTCTTGGTCTTCGACTTTCCCTGCGCGGATTGCATCGATCCTCCCGCTTGCTTCGATCGCGACGTGGGCAGACAGCCCGTGACCGCGCCGGCGGCGGCGACCGCCTTCAGCGCCTGCCTGCGCGACAGCTTGCTCACGCGGCCAAGTATGGCTGCTTTGCCAATACGTTGCACGCGGTAGAGAATGCGCGGCCATGGTCGGAACCCGAACGAGCGGAGCCGTTCTGGTCGCTCTGCTGGCCTGCCTCGGCGGCTGCGGCGACAACGGCGGCAAGACGGGCAGCCCCGGCAGCGCCGGATCTTCGGGCAGCGGTGG
>DATFXS010000881.1:0-13516 GCA_035315605.1 Polyangia bacterium | reverse complement strand
ATCTGGCGCGGCTGCCCCGGGCGCGCTTCTCCGCCGGCATGACGGCCAGCACCGATCGCCGCTCGCGGCGTCCCGAGGACGGCGAGTCGTGGTTCGCCAACGACGACTTCGTCACCGACACGCAACCGAACCTGATCCGTGTCGAGACGGCGCCCGGCGGCGGCAAGCGGTACGTGCTCGCCGACATCACCGGGTCGGGCGCCATCGTCCGCATCTGGTCCGCGACGCCTTCGGGCACGCTGCGCCTCTACATCGACGACGGCGCGACGCCCGTCCTGGAAGCGTCGATGGCCGCCCTGCTGCGCGGCGAGGTTCCGCCCTTCGCGCCGCCCCTCGCGCAGGTGACGGCGCGCGGGCACAACCTCTATTTCCCCTTCCCGTTCGCCCGCCATTGCGTCGTCACCGTCGACGACATCCGCTCGTTGGATCCGTTCACCGGCCAGCCGATGACCAAGCTCTACTACCAGATCGGATACCGCCGCTACGGCGCCGAGCAGGCCGCCCGCGTGCGCCCGTACTCGGCCGCGGAGCTGACCCGCGCGGCCCCGACAATCCGGCGCGTCGCCAAGGCTCTTCGCGATGGACCGCCGCCTCTTCCAGAGAGCGAGGACGGCCCGATCGCGATCGAGCGGGCCGCCGTCCAGGCCGGGCGACCTTCGGTGACGACAATCGCGCGTCCCGGAGGCGCCGAGATCGCCGAGCTGCAGATCGCCACGCCCGAACGCAGACCGCCGGTGTTGCGGTCGACGCGCCTGAGGATCGCCTTCGACGGCGAGACGACCGTCGACGCGCCGCTCATCGACTTCTTCGGGACCGGCCCCGCGTGGAACAGCTACAACTCGCTGCCGATGACGGTGGCCGGGGACGGCCTGCTGGTCTGCCGCTTCCGGATGCCGTTTGCGAAGCGCGCCGTCGTGACGATCGCCCGCGACGATCCCGGGGCCATCGACATCTGGGGGCACATCGCCGTCAGAGGCGCGCCGTTCGGAAAGGACGGCTTGCTGTTTCACGCCGGCTGGCGCGCGCGCGAGGTCATCCCGACCCGCCCGTTCCGCGACTGGCACATCGCGCGGATCGAAGGCGTCGGACATCAGGTCGGCACGCTGCTCGACGTCGACAACCCCGCGGACACGGCCTGGTGGGGCGAAGGCGACGAGAAGATCTACGTCGACGGCGAGGCGTTCCCCAGCCTGTTCGGCACCGGCACCGAGGACTATTTCGGCTACGCCTGGTCGACGCCCGAGCGCTTCGAGCACGCCTACCACGCCCAGACGGCGGTGGCCGGCAGCGGCTTCGGCGGCGCCTGGTCGATGAACCGCTTCCACGTTCTGGATCCGATCCCGTTCTCGCGCTCGCTGCGCTTCGATCTCGAGATCTGGCACTGGGCGGAGACTTCGATCGGCGTCGACGCGACCGTCTACTGGTACGCCCGCCCCGGCGGCCACGACGACCTTCTTCATCACTCGTCGACGGGATCGGCCTCCCGACCCGACGCCAGGTAGGCCCCGACGCTGACGCCCGCCAAGGTCAGCGCCGCGCCCGCCAGCGCCAGCCCCGCGATCCGGTCGCGGAACATCATCCAGCCGAGCACAATCGACGTCACCGGCGTCAGCTGCGCGATGATCCCGCCCACCGCGGCGCGCACGTAACGGAGCGCGTGGGTCATCAGCAGCTGGCCGATCACCGACAGCACGCCGACGAGGACGAGAATCTTCCATTCGAGCGGCCGCGGCCGCACCCAGCCTTGCAGCGCCGGGCCCGCGCAGATCACGGCGCCGGCGAGGCAGAACGCCGCGAAGATCTCCCACGACCCGTCGGTCTTGCGCACCTCGCGGATGGTCGCGACCGCCGCGCCCGACAGCAGCGCCGACAGCAGGCCGACCAGCTGCCAGCGGCCCAGCGCCAGCGATCCGGCCGGCGCCGTTCCGACGATCACCAGCGCGACGCCGACGCTGGTCAGCGCCAGCGCGAACAGGGTGCCGCGCGTGATCGCCTCACCCAGGAAGACAGCCGCGTAGATCGCCGTGAACACCGGCGCCGTGTAGTTGAGCAGCGTCGCGATCCCGACCGGCAAGTGGGCGATGGCGATGAAATAGAACAGCACGGCCGCGCCGCCGTAGGCGCCGCGCAGGAGCAGCCCGACCTTGTTGCGGGCGCGCATCCGCACGCGGAGGCCCGCGATCGCACAGGCGCCCAGCCCGATCACGAAGCGCACGAAGGCCACCTGCGGGCCGGGCAGCCGCGCGCACGCGACCTTCGTCGCCAGCGCCATCAACGCGAACACGAGGGCCGCGCCGATCAGCGCGGCCACCGCCGGGGGCCTCTTCAAGGCACGACTCGCTACTTCTTCGTCACTTCTTTTTTTTGGGCTTGCTCGGCGGCTTGGCGGCCTTGGCCGCGACGGGCTTGGGGGCCGCGGCCACCTTGGCGTCTTTTCCACTTTCGCCGCCGGCGTTCTTCCGCTGCCACAGCCCCAGGACGTTGCCGTCCGGGTCGGCGAACAGCCCGACCTCGCCGCCGCCTGCGAACGGCATGCTCCGGACCAGCACGCGTCCCCCCGCCCGCTCGACGGCGTCGAGCTTTCCCGGCAGGTCGTCGACCACCAGGTAGGCGATCGGACCGGGCGATTGCACGAGGTCCGCGCGCACCCAGCCCCCGCTCGGGCCGTCCGCGCTGTCCGCCTTCATGTAGCTGTTCGAGGCGTTCTGCTGCGTCTGCCAGTCGAACAGCTTGGCGTAAAAGGCCGAGGTACGAGCGAAGTCAGAGCTCTTGAACTCGATGTGAACGATCGCGGGACCGGCCATTCCCGAGGACCGTAGCAGCATGCCGCGAAAATCTCCATTCCGAGTGACGCCGCCGCGGGCGTCAGCGCATGCAGCTGAGCAACAACATCAGCACCTCGGCAAGCTCCACGGCCGCGCCGTAGACATCGCCGGTCAGACCGCCCAGCCGCCGGTGCAGCCAGAACGCGAACGCGAGCACACCCGCGGCCGTGCCGAGCGCCGGCAGGATCAGGGGCGGACCCAGCACGGCCACGACGACCACGGTGATCCCCGTCGCGACGGCCGCCTGGACCCGCCCGGCCGCGCCGCTGAACGCCCGCCCGAGGCCCTCCGCGCGCACGTAGGGGAACAACACGATCAGCAGCGCGGCCAGCCAGCGCGCGACGGTCGGGAACGCCAGCAGCGCCAGCAGATCGTGCCGGTCGGCCACCTGCGCGAGCGTGGCCACCTTCGCGATCAACAGCAGGATCAGCGCCGCCGCGCCCTGCGCGCCGATCCGGCTGTCGCGCATGATCTCGAGGGTGCGCGCGCGATCGCCGCGCCCACCCGCGAGCGCGTCGAAGACGTCCGCGAAGCCGTCCAGGTGCAGCCCGCCCGTCAGCGCCGCCAGCAGCGTCGCCAGCAGCACCGCGATCAGGGGGGACGCGACGGTGTTCGCCAGCGCGGCCGCCAGCCCGGTCAGCGCCAGGCCCAGCACCAGCCCCACCAGCGGGAAGAAGCTGACCGACCGTCCCAGGTCAGCGTCGCGCAGCGGCCCGCGCCAGACCGGCAGCCGGGTCAGGAACGCGAACGCGGCGACGACGGCCCTCATCTGTCTACTTCATCGACGGGCCCGGGACGAAGCCTGAGAACCACCCCCATCGCGGCCAGGTAGATCTCGTCGGCGACCGCCGCGATGCGCTGGTGGGCCTGGCCGGTCAGGTCGCGAAACAGCCGTCCGAGCGGCGTCTCGGGCACCAGGCCCATGCCGACCTCGTTGCTGACGATGACGACGTGCGCCCGCCGGCGCGCCAGCACCGCCAGCAGGTCGCCCAGCCGGGCCTGCACCGTCTCGGCCGGGGCGCCGCCCACCAGCAGGTTCGAGATCCAGATCGTCAGGCAATCGATGATGACGACGTCGTGCCCGGTGTCGCCCGCCACCGCTTCGGGGAGCGCGCGCGGCTCTTCCAGCGTTTCGAAGCGATCGCCGCGCTCGGCGCGGTGATGGGCGATCCGGTCGCGCATCTCGTCGTCGCTGCGCTCGGCGGTGGCGATGAACAGCGGCCGCGCGCCGAGCGCACCGGCGCGCGCCAGGGCGAACCGGCTCTTGCCCGAGCGCGCGCCGCCTCCGATCAGGATCAGACGCGGCGGCAATGCATCCCCGCTCATGCGCCGCTCGCGCCGAGCCTGGACAGATTCGGGACCACGACCACCACCGGGGTGCGGGCGCCGCGGATCAACCGTTCGTTCTCGTAGCCGAAGAACAGGCGGTGCTGGATAGCGCGGTTTTCGGCGCCGACGACGATCAGGTCGTAATGACCGCGATCCACCTCCTCGGCGATCGCGCTCGACCGCGGATCGAAGGCCAGGTGCAGGATGTTGGGCTTGACGTCGGAGGCGCGGAACGCGATCGAGATCCGCTGCAGCTCGTCGTCGCTGGTGGCGCGCACCTCGGCCGGCACGTGGGTGCCGCTCATGTCGGCGTAGGCGGCCACCTGCGGCCGCCGTTCGGTCAGCACGGCGAGCGCCAGCTCCGCGCCTGTCGCCTCGGCATAGCGAAGCGCCAGCTCGACCGCCAGCCGCGACGCGACGCTGCCGTCGACGGGCACCAGGATCCGCCGGTATTCCGCGCCCGGCGTGGGCGCCTTCATGATCGCGACGTGGCAGGGCGCCTCCCCCACCACCTGCTCGACGACCGGCCCCCCGATCGACGGCCCTTCACCCGATCCCAGCACGACGACGTCGCAGCCGCGCTTCGCCTCGTCGCAGATCGCCCGCGCGATGCTGGGGCCGCCCACCTCGACGATCTCCGGCGACCGACCGCCGTTCGCCAGCTCGCGGATCTTCTCGACCTGCTCGGTGGCGCTGCCCGAGAACCGGCGCTGGAAGAACCGCCACCACGATCGCTTGGCGGACACGTGCACGATCTTGACCGAGGCGCTGCTCTTGCTGGCCAGGCCGAGGGCCAGCGGCGCCGCCGCCAGCGCGTTCGGCCCCCCGCCCGCCGCCAGCAGCACGCGCAACCGCGTCGGATCGAAGGCGCCGGTCGACTCGGACGCCAGGATGCGGCGCGCCTCGTCCTCTGTGATACGCACGCGCGGCATCGTCAGCCGGAGACCGACCGGCGCCAGGAACGACGTGACGATGGCGACCAAGACGATGATCGAGAACATCTGCGGCGTCAGGATGCCGAGCGACAGACCGATCGTCGCGACGACGATCTCCATCGCGCCGCGCGCGTTCATCGCCACGGCGATCGACGCCGCCTCCCAGAACCGCAGCCCGCCCCAGTACGCCCCCAGCGAGCACCCGATCAGCTTGCCGATGCACGCGACGGCGATGACGATCCCCAGCATGTTGCCGCCACCCAGCGCCCACAGGTTGACGCGCAGGCCGACGATGCCGAAGAAGATCGGCGCCAGGACGCCGAAGGTGACCGATTCCAGTCGCGCGATCGTCTCCTTCCGAAGGCGCGGCGTCTGGTGCAGCACGATGCCCGTGACGAACGCGCCGAACACCGGGTGGACGCCGATCCGCTCGGTCGCGGCCGCGCACAGAAAGGTCGTCACGATCACCAGCACCAGATCGGAATCGCTGGTCCGAAAGTGTTCCGTCGCGACGCGCACGGCCACCCGCAGGAACGGATAGAGGATGAAGATCGCGCACAGGATGAAGATCGCCAGGTAGGCGACCGTCAGCCCGAGATCCTGGATGCGGACCACGCCGTGGGTCGCGGCCGCCGCGATCAGCGACAGGATCAGCCACCCGACCGTGTCGTCGACGACGCCCGCCGACAGAATCACCAGGCCGATGTTGCGCTTGGTGAGATCGAGGTCGATCAGGATCTTCGCGATCACCGGCATCGCGGAGATCGACATCGCGGTCGCCAGAAACAGACTGAACAGCATCCGGCTGCTTGGGTCGGCCAGGTACTCGACCGGCATGTAGTACCCGAGGGCGAAGCCGAGACCGAACGGCAGCACCATCCCCATCACCGACGCGATCAGCGCCGCGCGACCGAGGTTGCGAAGCAGCCGCAGGTCCGTCTCCAGCCCGGTCAGCAGCAGGAGCAGGCTCATGCCGATCGT
Source organism: Polyangia bacterium (assembly GCA_035315605.1). Lineage (GTDB taxonomy): Bacteria > Myxococcota_A > Polyangia > Fen-1088 > Fen-1088 > JADGRB01. The sequence goes on along the minus strand of DATFXS010000881.1, from coordinate 7,446 downwards.
GCCGAACGCGTCCAGCAGGTGGAACTGCTGCGGATCGGGCGGGAAGATGGTGGCGAACGCGTGCGGGTAGTAGTGCCCGAGCAGCGACGGCCCGAGAGCGATGCCGGCGGTCAGCTCCCCCACCACCGCCGGCAGGCCCAGGCGCTTGGCGATCTCCGCGCCCAGCCGCGCCACCGCCACCAGCAGCGCGAGCTGCACCAGCAGCAGGAAGACGGAATGGCCGGACAGGCCCGGGATGGGGGTGTTCAAGCGGCCGCGACCGTAGCATGGGATCGCGCGCAGGGCCGGTCTTCGGGGTGCCGGAGATAATAGACCGTGGCCCGCCAGGCGCTATAGTGGGCGGGTCGTTCCGATGGGACCCAGGAAGATCTTCGCCGGCAGTGATCACGCGGGCTTCGAGCTGCGCGGGCGGTTCATCGCGCACCTGCGCGCGCTCGGGTGCGAGGTCGAGGATCTCGGATCGCCGTCCGCCGAATCGTCGGACTATCCCGACTGGGCCGCCGCGGTCGGCCGCGCCGTGCGCGCCAACCCCAAGAGCCTGGGGCTGCTGATCTGCGGCACGGGCATGGGCGCCTCTATGGCCGCCAACAAGATCCACGGCGTGCGCGCCGTCTGCGTCTGGAGCGTGGAGGCGGCGCGCCTGTCGCGGGCGCACAACGACGCCAACGTCCTGTGCCTGGGCGCGCGCCTGCTGCCGGAGCCGTCGGCGCTCGCGATCGTCGATGCCTGGCTGGATACTGATTTCGAGGGCGGGCGGCACCTGCGCCGGGTAGGAAAGATCTCCGCGTTGGAAATCGAAGAAGCGCGCGCGCGCGCCAAGCAAGAGGATCGGCCCTGATGAAGACCGCAAGCAAACAGACCACCCTGCACCAGACCCACGAGCTGGGACAGAGCATCTGGTACGACAACATGCGCCGCAGCCTGCTGACGTCGGGCGGCCTCGCGAAGCTGATCGCGCAAGGCGTGCGCGGCATGACGTCGAACCCGACGATCTTCGAGAAGGCGATCGGCTCGTCGGGCGACTACGAGGACGCGCTGCGCAAGCTGGTCGCGGACGGCCGCAGCACGATCGAGATCTACGAGCAGCTGGCGATCGAGGACATCCGCGGCGCCTGCGAGCTGATGCTGCCCCTGTTCAAGGAGAGCGGCGGCGTCGACGGCCGCATCTCGCTGGAGGTGCTGCCCGAGCTGGCGACCGCGACCGACAAGACCGTGTCGGAAGGCCTGCGCCTGGCGGCCGAGGTCGGCCAGCCCAACGTCATGATCAAGGTCCCGGCCACGCCGGAAGGGATCCCGGCCATCCGCGCCCTGACCGCCCAGGGCGTCAGCGTGAACGTGACGCTGATCTTTTCGCTGCTGCAGTACGAAGAGGTCGTCGAGGCCTACCTGGCCGGTCTCGAGGACCGCGTCGCGGCGGGCGGCTCGCTGACCGGCCTGGCGTCCGTCGCCAGCTTCTTCGTGTCGCGCGTCGATTCGGTCTGCGACAAGCAGCTCAAGGAGAAGGCCGCCGCGGCGCCCGACGTCGCGGCCCGCTGCGAGGCGCTGATCGGCAAGCTGGCGATCGCCAACGCCAAGATGGCGTACGAGATCTACGAGCGCACCATCGCCAGCCCGCGCTGGGCGAAGCTGGCCGCCGCGGGCGCGCGGCCGCAGCGCCTGCTCTGGGCGTCGACGGGGACGAAGGACCCGCGCTACCCCGACACCTACTACGTCGACGCGCTGATCGGCGCCGATACGGTCGACACCGTTCCGCCCGCGACGCTGGACGCCTTCATCGATCACGGCGCGCCCGCGGCGCGCATCAAGGACGATCTCGACGGCGCGAAGAAGGCGGTGGCCGAGTTCGCGGCGGTCGGGCTGGACCTGTCGCGCGTCTGCCACGGGCTGCTGGACGACGGCGTCAAATCGTTCATCACGTCGATGACGACGCTGCTGGACACGGTCGGCGGGCGCCGCGCGGCGCTGCTGGAATCGGCGTCCGGCCGCCAGCGGATGGCGTTGCCCGAGGATCTGCGGCGCGCCACCGACGCGGCCGTCGTCAAGCTGGGTAAAGATCGCGCGCTGGCGCGCGTCTGGGAGGCGGACGCCAAGTTCTTCACCGCCGACCCGTCGCACGAGCGGTCGATCAAGAGCCGGCTCGGCTGGCTGCGCGCTCCGGCGGGGATGCGCGCCAAGCTCGGCGAGCTGGAGTCCTTCGCCGCCGACGTGAAGGCGGGCGGTTACACGGACATCGTGCTGCTGGGGATGGGCGGCAGCTCGCTGTGGCCCGAGGTGGTGAGCCAGGTCTGGCGCTCGCAGGCGGGCAAATCCGGCGCCGCCCTGCACGTCCTCGACAACACCGATCCCGCCGCGGTCGACGCGGTCGACGCCCTGATCGCGGGCAAGAAGGCGCTCTACGTCGTGGCGTCGAAGTCGGGCGGCACCATCGAGATCCAGGCCTTCGAGCGCCACTTCTGGCAGAAGACGCTGGAGCGCAGCGGCGGCGACGTCGCGGGCGCGGGCGCCAGCTTCGCTGCCATCACCGATCCGGCCACGCGCCTCGGCCAGCTCGCCGAGGAGAAGCACTACCGGCGCGTCTTCATCAACCCGGCCGACATCGGCGGGCGTTATTCGGCGCTGTCATTCTTCGGGCTGGTGCCGGCGACGCTGGCCGGCGCGGACGTCGGCGCGTTGCTGGCGGCGGGCGCCGACATGGCGGCCGCCTCGGGCGCCGCGGTCCCCGCTGCGGAGAGCCCGGGCCTCCTGCTGGGCGCGGCGATCGGCGCCGCGGTGCTCGCGGGCCGCGACAAGCTGACCCTGACGATCTCGCCGGACATCGCCAGCTTCGGATCCTGGATCGAACAGCTGATCGCCGAATCGTCAGGCAAGGAAGGCAAGGGGATCGTCCCCGTCGACCTCGAGCCGCTCGGTTCACCGGCGAGCTACGGCGCCGACCGCTTCTTCGTCTACATCCGATCGGCCGCGGCCGATGCCAAGCAGGACGCGGCCGTCGCCGCGCTGGAAAAGGCCGGACAGCCGGTCGTCACCATCACGGTCGATCGGCGCGAGTCGCTGGGCCGCGAGATCTATCGCTGGGAGATGGCGACCGCGATCGCGTGCGCGATGATGGGCGTGAACCCCTTCGACGAGCCCAACGTGACCGAGGCGAAGGTCGCGACCAGCGCCCTGCTCGCCCAGCACGCCACCGACGGCAAGCTGCCGGCGGCGCCCGACGACACCTGCGAGGTCGGCGACGTGGACCGCATCCGCGCGCACCTCGCGACCGCGACCCCCGCCGACTACCTGGCCTTCTGCGCCTACTTCCTCCGCACGCCCGGGCGCGACGCCGCGCTGACCCGGATGCGCGTCGCCTGCCGGGATCGGACCCGCAACGCGACCACGCTCGGTTACGGGCCGCGGTTCCTGCATTCGACCGGACAGCTGCACAAGGGCGGCGCGAACACCGGCGTCTTCCTGCAGCTGACGGCGGACGCGACGGCCGATCTGCCTGTGCCCGGCGAGAGCTACACCTTCGCGACGCTGCGGGACGCGCAGGCGCTGGGCGACCTGCAGGTGCTCAAGCGCCGCGGCCGGCGCGTGCTGCGCGTTCACCTGGGCGCCGACGTCGACGCCGGCCTAGCGGCGCTGGCCGACGTGCTGGCGGGCGAGACGCAGGGCCGCGCGCGCAAGTCGGCCTGAAGGCGCGGCCATGCTCGACACACCGGGAGGGCCGCCGGCCTCGTCGTCGCCGTCCGTGCTTCCGAACCCGCTGCGTGAGGGGCTGGCGGAGGAGCGCGTCCCCGAGCCGGCCGTGATGGTGATCTTCGGCGCGTCGGGCGATCTGGCGCGTCGGAAGCTCTTGCCCGCGCTCTACAGCCTGACCCGGGATCGCCTGCTTCCGGCCCGCTTCGCGATCGTCGGCTTCGCGCGCCGCGCGGTCAGCGACGATGCCTTCCGCGAGGAGATGCGCGCCGCCTGCAACGAGTTCGCGCGCCGCCGTCCCATCGACCCCGAGCTGTGGGCGGCGTTCTCGCGCAACATCTTCTATCAGCCGGGCGAGTACGAGGATCTCGCGTCGTTCCTGTCGCTCAAGCAGCGCCTCGGCGACATCGAGCGCGACCTCGGCCTGCACGGTAACCGCGTCTTCTACCTGGCGACGCCGCCGTCGTCGTTCGCGCCCGTGATCCGGAACCTCGGCCAGGCGGAGCTGGCGCCGAAGCCCCCGCCGGCGACGGCGCCCAAACCGCCCGGCCCGCCCCCGCCGTTCGCGCGCGTGATCATCGAGAAGCCGTTCGGCACCGACCTCGAGACCGCGCGCGCCCTGAACCGCGACGTTCACGAGACGCTGGACGAGCGCCAGATCTACCGCATCGACCACTACCTCGGGAAAGAGACGGTCCAGAACCTGCTGGTCTTCCGGTTCGCGAACGGCATCTTCGAGCCGATCTGGAACAACCGCTTCGTCGACCACGTCCAGATCACCGGCGCCGAGAGCATCGGCGTCGAGGCGCGCGGCGGCTACTTCGAGCAGGCGGGCAGCATGCGCGACATGGTGCAGAACCACCTGCTCCAGGTCCTGAGCCTGTTCGCGATGGAGCCGCCCATCGCCTTCGACCCCGACGCCGTGCGAGACGAGAAGCTCAAGGTCCTCAAGGCGTTGCGGGCGATTCCCGAGAGCGATTTCGAGCGGCAGGTCGTGCGCGCGCAGTACGCGGCGGGCTCCAGCGCGGGCCAGGCGGTGCCGGGCTACCGGCAGGAGCCGAACGTCAGTCCGTCGTCGACGACCGAGACGTTCGTCGCGCTGAAGCTCTTCATCGATTCGTGGCGCTGGGCGGGCGTGCCGTTCTACCTGCGCTCGGGCAAGCGGTTGCCCAAGCGGGTCACCGAGATCGCCGTCCACTTCAAGGAGGCGCCGCACCTGCTGTTCGGGCGGCGGGGCGAGAGCATCCGACCCAACGTGCTGGCGATCCGGATCCAGCCCGACGAGGGGATCGCGCTGAACTTCGGATCGAAGCTGCCCGGCCCGGCGATGGAGATCGCGCCCGTCAGCATGGAGTTTCGCTACGGGTCATCTTTCGGCGTGGAGCCACCGGAGGCGTACGAGCGGCTGCTGCTCGACTGCTTGCTGGGCGATAGCACGCTGTTCACACGCGCCGACGAGGTCGAGGCGAGCTGGACCTGGGTGTCGCGCATCCACCGCCGCTGGGCGGAGGACGCGGCGGCCGGGCGCGTGGACCTCGCGACGTACCCGGCCGGCAGCTGGGGACCACCCGCGGCCGATCGGCTGCTGACGGCGGACGGCCGTGCCTGGCGCTTGCCGTGAGCAATCACCCGGAGATCGAGCGCTTCGTCCGCGGCGAGCCGATCGCCGTCGAGGTCGGCGAGATCGAACGCGCGCTCGGGTCGCTCTGGCAGGAGGCGAGCCGCGCGGGCGAGGCGGCGGCGATCTCTCGCGCCGCGCTCTGGAACGTCATCGTCCCGACCTGCGGGCCGGCGGCGCTCGCCGCGAGCAAGAAGCTCGTCGACGAGCTCGCGCCCGCGCTACCGACCCGCACGCTGACGCTCTGCCTCGACGACGGGCGGCGCGGGGCCGGCCTGGAAGCGACGATCGAGAGCCACGTCGTCTCGCAGCCGGGCGGCGCGCGGATGGTCTACTCCGAGGAGATCACCATCGCCGGCCCGTCGGGCGCGCAAGGTCACTTCGGCGCGCTCGTGCGGGCGCTGCAGGTCGCCGGCGTCCCGACCGCGACGTTCTGGCTGGATCCCGGCGCGCCGGAGTCGCTGCTGACGCGCGAGCTGCTGGCGGTCACGAACCGCCTGGTGCTCGACACGACCACCTGCCTGCACCCGCGGCAGCTGTTCGACCTCGACCGTCTGGCCGCCGCGGCCCAGCCGCTGCCGATCGCGGATCTCGGGTGGCTGAGGCTGGGCGCGCTGCGCGCGCTGTTCGCGGGGATGTTCGATCCGCCGGTCGGCGGCGCGCCGCTGGTCCAGGCCCGGCGCGTCGCCGTCGAGCACCGCGCCGGCTGCGACGCCAGCGCGCTCTTGATGCTGGCCTGGATCGGCGTCCAGCTCGGCTGGCGGCCGGTGCGCGCCGCACAGACGTCCGACGGCGGCGTCCGCTTCGACTTCACGCGCGCCGGCCAGCCGATCGCCGGCCACCTCGTGCCGGCCGAAGGCGCCTGCGGACGCAGCGGCATCCTCGCGGTCGAGGTGACGACGGCGAGCGACGATCGCTACGCCATCCGCCGCACCGCCATCGACCAGACCCAGCTGCAGACGCCCGGCGTTCCGCCGAAGCTGGTCAAGCTGGACTCCCCCTCCGACGCCGAGCTGGCGATCGCCGCGCTCGGCGCACGCGGGCGCGATCCGCTCTTCCGCCGCTGCCTCGCCTACGCGCGCCAGCTCTGGTCGCTCGAGCCCGATACCGCCGGCAGCCGCCGCTGACGTTTTTCGAAGCTCGTTCGAAGTTTGTTCGACGACCCTTAGCCGCGCTTCGTCACGAACGAAGCAGACCGAACAGCTCGGATGGGAACGCGGGATTTTCCGGGAAAATCGTGGACCTGTTTTTTGGCCGTCTATAGAATGATCTCGCGTTCGCTGTAGGGAAATGGCGGACTCGCTCCGCAAGCCCTCGGGGGTGTGTATGCGTCTTGGCCGGCTCTGCAACCTGATCCTCTCCTTCGCCGCAATGGCGTGGATCGCGGGCTGCGGCGGCGGCGGCCAGAAATACAGCAGCGACTCCGGCCTGGACGCGTCGCGCGACGTCGCTCAAGGCGACGGGGGAATCAGCGACACCAAGCCCGGCGACACGGCGACCGATCGCCCCGGTGACGTTCCGATCGAGATGCCCGGGAAACCGATCGGGTCGTCCTGCACGATGGGCGCCGAGTGCGCCAGCACCTTCTGCGCTGACGGCGTCTGCTGCAACACCGCCTGCACCGGCACGTGCGTCACGTGCGCCGACCAGGGGACGGTCGGGACCTGCGTCAACGCGCAGCTCGGAACCGATCCGCGCGACCAGTGTCCGGTCGAGGCGGCGTCGACCTGCGGCTCGACCGGCATGTGCGACGGCACCGGCGCCTGCGACAAGTATGCGGCCGGCACGGTCTGCCAGGACATGGCCTGCACCGGGTCGACGCTGACGTCGGCGTTCCGCTGCGACGGTCTGGGCACCTGCGTCGCGACCGCCGGCCAGTCGTGCATGCCGTTCAACTGCGGCAAGGACGGCCGCTGCCTGACGATCTGCACGGCCGACAGCGACTGCATGGCGCCCAACAGCTGCCTCAACGGCAGCTGCGGCAAGAAGCCGATCGGCGCCCCCTGCGGCGGCGCCCCCGAGTGCAACTCCGGATTCTGCGAGGAGGGCGTCTGCTGCGGCAGCACCTGCACCGGGACCTGCCGGTCGTGCGCTGTTCCGAACAGCGTCGGGACCTGCACCAACGTCCCGGACGGCAGCGATCCCCT
>DATFXS010000880.1:0-6112 GCA_035315605.1 Polyangia bacterium | reverse complement strand
GGTCCGCCGCCCACGCCGCCGACGCCGCCGACGCCCACGGCGCCGCCCGCGCCGGCCGCGCCAACGCCCGCTGCGCCGGTGGTTCCTCCGCGTCCGGTCGTCCCGCCCGCGCCGCCGACGCCCACGGCGCCACCCGCGCCGGCCGCGCCCGACACGCCGCCGCGGCCGCTCATGCCCGACACGCCGCCGACGCCCGACACGCCGCCGGCACCCGCCGAACCGCTCGTGCCGCCGCGCGCACCCGTGCCGGTGGTACCGCCGACACCGCCGGTCCCAGTCGTCCCGCCGCGACCTGCCGAGCCGGCCGCGCCGCCGACGCCCGCGCTGCCGGAGACGCCCGACGAGCCGGACATTCCGCCCGCGCCCGTGATGCCGCCCGCGCCGGACGCGCCGGCGCTGCCGCCTGTTCCACCGTTGCCGCCGCGGCCCGCGTTGCCACCCGCGCCCGAGCCGTCCGGCCCGGCGTCGCCGATCGGGATGCAACCGCCCGGAACCGGATCGATGACGAGCTGGATCGGCTGCGTCGTCTCGCCCGACTGCACGCCGGTCGCGACCGCCGTCCCCGTTCCCAGCTTGCAGTTTTTGTTGTCGATCTCGGCGTCGAAGTTGACCGTCCCGCTCATGTCGGACGGCAAGTACATCCCGATCTGATACGGCATGTCGGTCGACAGCCGGACCTGCGGATAGCGGGTCGTCACGTCGCGGTTCGCCGTCAGCGTCAACTGCACCTGCAGCAGCACGGCCGGATCCGAAAACAACGGGCTCGCCTTCACGTCGAGCAACACGAGCGATCGCTGTCCGCACGACAGCGCCGGAACCATCACCGCCGCCGCCGCCAACACGATCTTGTTCCAGCTCAAGCGTTGCTTCATTGGCACTGCCAACCCGACGGACAAGAAGGATCGCGGTTCAAGAGCAGCGTCAGGATCACCCCGGTCACGACCACGCCGCCGATCGCCGTCCAAAACCACCACTTAGTGTAAATCGGATGCTCATCCGATGGCGAGGGGCCGGCCGGCGAATTGGTGAGCACCGTGTCGGATGGCGGCGGCGGTGTCGCATTCAGGGCGAGCGGCGGCGACGGCGGCGGCGCGCTCCCGCTGGGCGTTGGCGGCGGCGTGGCCGCGCCAGGCGGCGGGGGAACCGGCGAAACCGGGACGGGCGGTGGCGGCGGCGCCGGCCGCGATCCGACCAGATGATCCGCCTCGATTGCCGCCTCCAGGTCGTGGATGTGCTTCTCGGCGACGGGACGGTTGGGCGCCGTTGGCGCGTCGTTGATGTAGCGTTTGTAAAAGCGAATCGCCTCCACCCGATTGCCCATCAGCCGGTGACATTGGGCGATGTTGTAGAGAAAGCTCGGGTCCTGTTTGGCGAGGTAGGCCTGCTCGAACTCCTGTAGGGCAGGCGCGTACTTGTCGAGCTTGAAGAACGTGTCGCCCTGCTGGAAATGGGCGCGCGCCTTCTCCGCGTTCGGATCGCCGGCGCGCGCGACGCCGCTGCCGGCGATCATCAGCACCGACAGCGTCAACGCTGCACTGAAAGCTCTGGTCACCGAAGCATCTATTAAGAACCGCGTGCAGCCGAAGTCAACGCCTCGCATCGCAGGGGGCGGTACACTCGGGGCCGATGGCCTCGCAAAGTGATTCGAGGCGGTCTCCGAAAGCCAGCGAGGCGGTGGGGTCCGGTCGAGGTTCGGCGTCGAAAGCGCGCGAGCGCGTGCTGCTCGTCTGCGCCGCCGTGGTTCTGCTGTTCGCGCCCAGTGACGTCTACACGCTGGGACGATTCAGCTGGGTGCCCTTCATGATCCGGATCGAATGGGCGGGCAGCATCGTCGTGACGATCCTGGCGATGCGGCGGGCGGAGCCGCACGGCATTCGAATCATCTTGATCGCGCTGGCCGTGCTGTCGACGGCGCTATACAGCGCGCTGGCGCTGCTGACGGGCGGCATCGGCAGCCCGCTGTTTCACTGGAGCCTGGCCCTGCCGATCGTGGTGGCGCTGGTGCTCCCCGATCTGCCGGGGGCGGTCGTCTGGAGCGGGGTCACGCTGATTCTCTGCGGGACCGGCATCGTCGGCATGGCCGGCGAATCGTTCCTGACCGTGCTGCGCTGGGTGTCCCAGGTCGTCGTCGTGACGTCGCTGGCGTACTACTCGTCGGCGACCTACCGGCGCCTCCGGACGCGCGAGCTGGCCCGTCCGCCCGATGCGCACGAGGTGGCGGCCGCGCGCGTGCGCGCGTCGGAGGCGGCGGTCGCCGCGCGCGATCAGTTCCTGGCGGTGGCCGCCCACGAGCTGCGCACGCCCCTGACGTCGATGCTGCTGCACATCGAGGCGATCGAGAGAACGCTCCCCGCGGAGGCCGCGCCCGAGACCACCATGCAGGTGCCGCCGACCGAGCAGAAGCGGATCGCGGCGGTGGCGCGCCAGGCGCGCCGGCTGTCGGGGTTGATCGACAGCATGCTCGACGTGTCGAAGCTGACCGGCGGACACCTGTCGCTGGAGCTGGCCGAGTTCGACGTCGCGGCGCTGGTGCGCGAGGTGTCGCACCGGTTCGCACCCGACGCGGCCGCCGCTGCGTGCGCGCTGATGCTGCATCTCGATCGGCCGATGACGGCCGTGCTGGACTCGACCCGCCTGGATCAGATCGTCACCAACCTGATCGCCAACGCGCTGAAATACGGCGCCGGCGCCCCCGTCGAGATCTCGGTCGACGGCGACGAGCAGGTGATCCGACTGACCGTCCGCGATCACGGCATCGGGATCTCGCCCGCCGATCAGAAGCGGATCTTCCTCCGCTTCGAACGCGCCGCCGACGAGCGGCAGTATTCGGGCGCCGGCCTGGGACTCTGGATCACCAGCGAGCTGGTCAAGGCGCTGGGCGGACGCATCAGCCTGCACAGCACCCCGGGCGCGGGGGCCGCGTTCACCGTCGTCCTGCCGCGGCGCCCGTCGACGGTGATCGAACGGCGACGCAAGGTCCCGAGCCGCCCGCCGCCCGGCTGACCGCCGTTTCGTTGGTGCGGTATATATTCCGCCCGCATGCCTTCGCTCGATCTCGCTTCGTATCCGCTGGCCGCCCTCGCCGATCAGGTGGGCACGCCGTTCTTCCTCTATGACGGGCGTGAGCTCGGCCGCCGGCTCGCCGATGTCGCCGCGCTGACCGCCGGCGAGGCCCTGCAGGCGCGCTACGCGATGAAGGCCAATTCCTGCCGGCGCGTGCTGGAGGCGGTGCGCGCGGCCGGGATCTGGATCGACGCGGTCAGCGGCAACGAGGTGCTGCGGGCGCGGCGCGCGGGCTTCGCGATGGGCGCGCGCCCGCCCGTCGTCATGCTGACCGCCGACGTACTGCGCGACAACGCGCTGACGGTCGTGCTCGAGCACGGCGTGATGCCGAACATCGGCTCGCCCGCGATGATCGACGAGCTGCGCGGCGCCGGCTACGGCGGGCCGATCGCCGTGCGCGTGAACCCGGGCTTCGGCCACGGCCACGTGCAGTCGTGCGACACGGGCGGCCCGTCGTCGAAGCACGGCATCTGGTACCAGACGCTGGCGGCGCTGCGCGAGCGCGCCGGCGCCGCCAAGCTGCCGATCGTCGAGCTGCACACCCACCTCGGCACGGGGCCGCAGGTGCAGGAGTTCAACGACAACCTGCGCCGCTTCGTCGAGATGATCGCCGGCATCCTCCCCCAGTTCCCCGAGATCGAAGCGGTGAACCTGGGCGGCGGCATCCCACATCCGTACCGGCCTGGCGTCGCGCCCTACGATCTCGGCGGCTTCCGCGCGCTGCTCGTCGAGGCAGCGGCGCGCCTGGCGGCCGCGGCCCAGCGCCGCATCCGCGTCGAGATCGAGCCCGGCCGCTATCCCGTCGCCGGCGCCGGCCTGCTGGTCTGCCGGGTCAAGGACGTCAAGCAGACGGAGACGAACGCGAAGGGACCGGGACAGAAGTTCATCATGGTCGACGCCGGCTTCAACGATCTGATCCGCCCGGCGATGTACGGCGCCTATCACCACATCTCGATCGTCGGGCGCGGCGCCGAGCGCGCCGAGGAGCCGTTCGTCGTCGCCGGCCCCCTGTGCGAGAGCGGCGACGTGTTCACGCGCGACGAGCACGAGCTGCTCGATCCCCGTCCGCTGCCGCGCCCGGAGCCCGGCGATCTTCTGGTGCTGCACGACGCGGGCGCCTACGGCTACACGATGAGCTCGAACTACGTGTCGCTCGGGCGCGCGCCGCAGGTGTTCTGGGACGACGGGCGCGCGACGCTGGTGTCGCGGCGCGAGACGCTGGACGACGTGCTGCGCGCCGAGTGCAACGAACCGATCAACGTCTAGCCGCGTCCGGGCTGCGCTAACAGGGGCAATCGTAGAAAGGGATGCGGTCTTCCTCGATCGTGTCCCACAGCTCGCCAACCAGCGACACGCGGCCATTTTCGTAGCCAAAGTTGCTCGTGAACGGCTCCATCAGCAGCTCGGAGTTACCGTCACCGTCGCTGTCGATGGCCGCGAGCGCGTACGCTTCCACCTTGCCGGGCGTGTTCCGCGCGACCAGCTTGCCGCCGCGGTCTTCGTAGAGCGCCCACAAGTTCGCGGCGAGCTCGTCGCAGCCGACCCAGCGGCTGACGCCCAGGGACACGAGCGTGATCGGTTTTCCGGCCCGGAGCGCCGAGATCCGATGGACCTTGATGTGGACGTCGTCCAGCGCGTCCCACCGGCTGACGCCCTTGGTGGGCGATTCGAGATAGCTCTTCTGCACCTTCTTCCACGCCTCCGACGCGCGCAGCTGCGCCAGCGCGCGTGCCTTGAGCGCCTCATCACCTGCCTCGGCGGCGGCCGGGGCCATCACCGCAGGTCCCGCCGGTTGCCCCCAGAACGCGCCGTCGCATTGGTTGTCGACGTCGGCGACCAACACCTTGTCGCCCAGGTCCCATGCTTGCCGGGCCGCCTCTGGGGCCCCCATCTCCTGCCATTCGTTGCGGGTCGTCAAATGCGGAATCGAACGCGCCAGCAGCCGGAATCCCTTGATGCGCGCGTCGCAGGCGACACCCGGAAGGGTCAAGAGCCGGACACGACGGCCCTGCCAGCGCGCCAGCTCGGGCGGCAACTTGCTGGCGTCGATCCGCCGGACGGCCATGGCCAGACCGTCAGCATTTACATCGAGCTTGATGGTCCCGGTCGCCCAGCTCTCGTCAGCCGCGTCGGACAGCAGCAGCCCGCCCGCCACGACGAAGCGGAAGCGCTCGTCGGCCGGAACCGGCGGGACGGTGATCTCTGACCGCAACATCCGCTCGCTGGCGATCTTCAACGCGCCCGCGTCGCGGACGATCACCATCTCCTTCGGCCCGCTGTCCTTGTAGCCGCCCTGCGCGAACGTCTGCGTGAACGACACCAGCGCCGACGATCCGCCGGCGCGGATGGTGACGCCGCTGATGGCGACCGTCATCGGCTTCTTGAACATGCGGGCGCGATCCTTCATCCAGCCGGCGCGATCGAACTGCACCGTCCGCGGCCCCGACCGCCGCACGCCCGTGAACCGCGCCGCGAACAGCTTGTCGTAGGCGGCGAAGTCGCCCGCGTTCTGGGCGGCCAGCCAGCCGTCGACCACGCCGCGCACCTCGCCGTCACCGAGCGGCGCACCGACCGCCATGAACATGGCCAGGAGGAGGATCATCGGCGGGTGTCGATCAGCAGGCCAGCTGTGACGAATACGCGGGCAGCACGAAGTGGCCGCCAAGCAGCAGCTGGGTCCCGTCGGCGCCCACGCACTCGAATTCGAATGTGCCGACCGCTGCGTCGGGCGACTGGACACCGTCGAACGGCGGCATCTGGATCGTCGTCTTCGACGCCGTGATGTTGCAGGCGGCGCCCCCCGGGTGGATGAAGTTGCCCATCGTCCCGTCCGGCGTCAGGACCGCCACCAGGCAGCCCGGCCCCGCCGCCATGTAATCGAAGCCGGTCTGACCCGAGCAGCTGACCAGCTGGACCTGGATGAGATTCATCGGGCCCCCGCAGGTGTACAGCGCCGTGACGCCGGCGCCGTCGGTCGGGTTCCACTTCGTCGTGGGCCCAAAAGCAAGCATGGCGTTGAGCGCGGGCGGGGTCGCCTGGTCCTCCACGA
>DATFXS010000879.1:0-11190 GCA_035315605.1 Polyangia bacterium | reverse complement strand
CCCCGCTGCCGCCGGCACCGCCACCCCCGTTCGAGCCGCCAGCCGAGCCCGCGACGCCCCCCGTCGACCCACCCGTGCCGCCGGTGCTGCCGCCCTTTCCGCCCGAACCGCCCTTCCCGCCGGTGCCCGTCGAGCCGCCGGCCGAACCGGACTGCCCGCCCTTACCCCCGTTGTTGTTCGATCCGCCGCATCCGATGGTCAGCAAACAGCCGGTGGAGAACAGAACGGTAGCCAGGGTCAGTCTGCGCATGAATCGCTCCTCGACGGGGTGGGTGTCTCGAGCCGGACCAGCGCTCGAGCGGACGTCGCATTCCCGATCTCACAAATGCAGATCGCAAATCAAGAACTTCATTCGGCGGGCGGCAGGACCCAGCGCGAGGTAGCTTGGTTAACGTGAACGCATGAGCGACAGGCAGTTCGGCCAGTGCTGCAAGGACCTGCGCGACGCGATGCAGTCGCCGCCGAATTCGTTCTTTCGGGTCGAGGAGAACGGGTTCCTCTACCTGACGGTCGGGTACATGACGACCGAAAAAGGCCCGGCGTGGTTCGACCAGGCGGTGCAGTTCTGCCCGTTCTGCGGCACCCAGCTGCAGTCGTTCGACGAGATCCGCGCGCGTTCGCGCCAACCGGTGTCGTGACGCTCCCGTGATCGACCGGGGCGCGGACCTCGAGCATCGGTCGGGCGACCTGACGCCGTTGGCTCACGCAGTCGACGTCGCCATCGACGGCACGCACCAGCGCGGCGAAGATCCCTCCGACGTGCCGACCCACATCATCGAGTTGCTGCTCGACGCGGGCGCCGACCCGGCACCCGGCCTGGAAATCGCCAAAGGGTACGAATCTGCGAAGGTGATCGACGTCATCACGACCGCCAAGCGGCGCCGCTAAAGGCGCGGTAAATTCGAGACGACTATGGCCTCGCGATGTCGCTTGGTAACTGCAGCGGTGCTCGCGTGCGTGGCGGGGTGCGGCGGCGGCAGCTTGCCGATGGGGCCGAAGGGCCACGTCATCGAGATCGACATCGACGATCACGGCCTGGCCGGGCTCTGGATGGCGAACGCGCCAAACCTGAAAGGTCTCATCGCGCGCGGGACGCTGGCGTTCTCGCGCGTCGACGTGCCGACGCACAGCAATCAGAACAACATGACGCTCTTGACCGGTCAGTTTCCGGAGGGCCATGACGTGCCCGCGAACGGCTGGCTGTCGCGCACGGCCGGGTTCGGGTCGCCGGTGAATCTGCCCGGCCTGTCGGTCGGCGACTACACGCTTTGGGAAAAAAACCCGCTCCGGACGCGCGGCGACAGCGTCTACCACGCCGTGAAGGCGGCGGCCGGCCGCACCGCCTACGTCGGCGAGCGGCCGCCGTTCGAGGTCGGCGCCGACGATGTCCACCTGGCGATCGTCGGAACCACCTTCGGCGGATTGACCGTCGATCAATCGAACGCGGGCCTCCTGCTGGCCAACGTCCTGCACTATCCGGCTAGCGTCGCGAACAGTTACAAGTTCGAGGGCCCGCCCGATGCGGGCGAGACGCAGCTTCACTTCACGCTGCGCGACGCCGCCGCGTACATCCGTTCGGCCCGGACCGCCCCCGCGTACATGTTCGTCTGGGACTTCATCGCGCTCGACGGTCCGAACGCGGCCGCGCCCGGGACCGACAGCGCCGAGGTCGCCGGGATCATCGAGGACTACGACGCGGGGCTGGGCGAGCTGCTCGCCGCGCTGACCGCTCGGGGGCTTCTCGACAGCACCAACATCCTGTTCACGCTCGACCACGGCAAGGTCGACACGCACAAGCAGGTCGCGCTGGACGGTCAGCTGGCCGCCGCGGTCACCGCCCAGGGCGCGGCGTCCGGCCTCGATGCGAACAGCTACGCGATTCTCAATGAAGACGGCGACGCGCAGATCTACGCGAAGGTCGACGGCGCCGGCACGGCCGCAGGCGCCGCCGCGCAGGCCGACGTCACGCACAAGCTGGTGTCTCTGATCCAGAGCGGCGCGCTGATGGGCGTCGACACGACCCGGACGATGACCGCCGACGGTTACCTGGGGACGCGGCGCTTTCACGACTTCCGCGCGAACAGCCCCAACCAGGCGGACGTGGTGGTCTTCCCGCAGGACGACTGGACGCTGAACCAGGTCGACGCGACCAACACCGCCCCCGGCCCGTTCAAGGACGGGACCACCGTCTACGCGCGGCACGGCGGCTTCTCCGCCGACGAGCTGTACGTCCCGCTGATCATGGCCGGTCCGGCGTTCAAGCAGGGCGTTCTGCTGCCGCATCCGGTGAACCACGCCGACGTCGCGCCGACCGCGCTGGCAGCGTTCGGCGATCCGAAGCTGGCGCTGACGACGGCGGCGCGCGGGGCGATCCACGCCGCGCTGGCCGGCGATCCGGGCGAGACGATCGCCTTGCCCAGCCCGCCCGACGGCGCGCGCGATCTCGTGCTCGGCGGGAGCGGTTTCGGCGCGCCGCCGCCGGCGCCGGCCAGCCCGCCCACGCAGGTCGTCGTGATCGTGGCGGCCGGTCTTTACGACGACGAGATCTTCGCCGATTCGCGCACGGCGTCCGCGGCCGCGCCGCTGCGCGATTTCGCGTCGCGCGGGACGCGGTTCGAAGACTTCTGGACCCGCAGCCGCGACTGGCCCGTCACCTGGTATCAGATGTTGACCGGCGGCTACCCGATCGCGCCGTTCGTCGCCGCCGCGGAGGACGATCCGACGCAGACCTTCGCGCCCGGCGCGGGGCTGCTCGCGATGCCGGTGCCGGCAGGCTTCATCGCGAACCAGGACGGCATGAACGCCTGGCACATGCCGATGGCGTTTCCGGGCGAGAGCCTGTTCGACGCCGCGCGCGCCCTCGGGCTGACCACGGCGGCTGTCGGCGACGTCGACCTCACGCACATCGGCGGCGGCGCCGACATCTCGATCTCGGCATCCGATTTTGCCTCCGAGCCGGCGGCCACGGTCGGCGCGCTGGCCGGCAGCAACCCGCGCTTGCTGGCGTTCGTGGCCATCGGGGGCGGGCGCACGGCCGATCGCCATTCAGCCAACGCGATCAGCGAGCTTTCGGTGCTGGCGCTGCAGATCGGAGACATCGCCGCGACCGTCCCTGCCGCGCTGGTCGTCGTTACCGGCCCGGGCGGCACCACGATCGACGGCGACAAGCCCGACTTCTACGGTCCCGGCTCGTCACGCCACGCGCCGCTGATTCTCGTCGGCCCGGGCGTGCGCGCCGGCGTCGTCAGCGGCCAGCCCGCCACGCCCGCCGATCTGGCCGCCACCATCCTGTACGCGCTCGGCGCCCCGACCTCGACGGACGTCGCCCTGGGCACCTGGGCGACCGGCACGCCGGTCAGCGGCATCCCGCAACCGACCCCCGACACCGCCACCGAAGGCCACGCCCTCTTGCGCGCCTTCACCGCGGCCGCGCCCTGAGCACGCGACCCTCCGCGGGAACATCCTGTCGACACGCCGTTTGATGGTTGCGTTCCCATCGGAGTCATCGACGACCATGGAAGTACGAGACGTTACGGCGATTGTCGCGGCGACCATTTCTCTGGCAGCCATCATCATTTCCCTCAGAAATCGCGCAGCCGATATCGCCCGGCAAGAGCGCTACGTGATTCGAGGCCGCGTGTGGGAAATCTTGAATGGCGAGGCCGGCCTGCGAACCGTACACGCCCTGGCGGAGCAAGATGGCAAGAATGATGATCGCAAGAGGTTTCTCTCTCGAACGGCCACGCAGCTGAAGGTGGCGGGCGCGAGCGAGCTCGGACACGCGCTGGACAGCCTCGTAAAGGGCGCCTGCGATGAGGCCGCGCGAACCGGGTTCATCGATCTCGCCGATAGGTTCATGTCACCGAAGTAAACTTGCCGGGATCGGGCGCTACGAGCTGCGGAGCCTCAGCGTCAGTCGGATGTCGTCGACCGGCGTGCCGTCGATGCGGTACATGTCGGTGACTCGGCCGACCTCGGCAAACCCGAATCTCCGGTGAAGCTGCAGGGCGGGTTCGTTGTGACCGAAGATCTCGGAATCGAGCCACGTCAACGCGTCCTGCGTCTGCGCCCAATGGATTGCGGCGTCCAGCAGCTGCGCGGCGATCCCGCGCCGACGATAAGGCTCGAGGACGCCGATACTCACGAGGGCTCGGTGTCGCGACTCGGGTTGTGGGTGTGCCCGGAGGCCGACGTGACCCCATATCTCGGAAGGACCGTCGGCGATCCAGACGCGACACCAGCCCGGTGCGTCCACGGCGCACGGCAGGCCGCCTTCGATAAAACGCCGCACCCGATCCCGATCGAATGGGTCCGAAGGTCCGCGCAACCCGAAACGAACAGTCGTGCCGTTTCCATTCTCCCGCGCGTGCAGTTCCGCATGCCGCATGAACAGATCGAGCTCCGTTCGGTCGATCTGTCGGATCATCCCACCATGATAGCGCCGGCCGCAGTATCGGTGGCCCGACGAGCGCTGGGCGCGCCCGAAGTCAGCGCTGGTCGGCCAGCACCGGCAGCGACAAACCGCGCCGGATCGCATCGACGTCGCGGCGGGTCGACGTGCCACCGCCGCGGATCTCGACGTGGACGCCGGAGCGGAGCTGGATCAAGAGGTCGCAGCGATCGGGCGCGCGATCGTCGCATTGATAGAAGCCGTTGGCGGCGCCGGCGGGCAGGTCGAGGGCGGCCTGCGGAAAGCCGTCGGTGCTCATCTTCACCCAGCCGTCCCAGGCGGCGTCGTCCATCGCGTGGCGCGCGAGCGTCACCGTGACGCGCACGGCGCCGGCGCTGTAGGTGCGCCGCAGCCAGCCGTCGCCGGGCTCGCGCGCGCCCGCCGTGAATCCCGGGATCGCGTCAGGCAGATCGAACGCGACGCGCGGCGCGGGCGCCGCGCGCCGGCACGCTACCAACGCAAATATCGCGGCCAACGCCAGCACCTTTGCCCGCGGCGGACCGATAAGGCGGCGTGGCGCGCTACAGGATTCTGTATTCATCTGCTTACATCGAGGATTACAAAACTTATCTCATCAGGCCGAACAGGCGACACGCTTGCGTCAGCCGCTCCGCGCGCCGGTCTCGTGGTGTCCCGAGGCCAACTGGAAGCTGCGCATCGAAGACTATCGTCTCTTCTATCGCGTCGAGGCCAACACCGTGTTCGTTCTTCGCGTTCAATTCAAGGGGTCTCGGACCATCGAGAAGATGGGGTCATGAGCTGGCACGAGCAAGAAGAGGTAGATCGGATCACGCGCGACGGGATTGCGCAGAAGCTCACGCAGCTCATCGAGCGCTACGACTGGCCCAGCGGCATCGATCGCTGGACGCGGCCTAGTTGCTAGTTGTCGTCCGGCGCGTACAGGAACCAGTCGAAGGCGGCGGGCGTGGTCGACGGGCGGCCATTGCCCGTGGCGTAGAGGCCGATCATCGCGCCGGTGAAATGGTGCCGGCCGCGTTTGCTGATCTCCTCCGCCGACAGCGCCCGCGTCGGCAGCGCGCCGACGCGTTGACTCTTCGCTTTTCCGACCGCGACGTTGAAGGTGTACGACGTCTCGTCGGCCACGACCTCCAGCCCGACCACGCCGTCGCCGAGCGGCGCGCGCCCCACGACGTTCGATACGCCGGCGACGTGGCTGGTCAGCACCGCCTCGCGGCCGGGGCCCGAGACCGTGCGGCGCACCGCGAGGTCGTAGTGGAAGGCGTCGCTCGCGCGCACGGTCAGGCCCGCCTCCTCGTTGATCTCGTGCGGCGCAAACTCCAGCGCTGTGCTGCAGTGGACGCGGAAGTGCTGCTGCCGCCGTACGATCGCGGCGGGCGACGCGACGTCGGTCAGCGTCGCCGCAGAGCCGATCACGCGCAGGAATCCAGGTCGCGCCGAAAGCGAAACGTCGGCCGGATTCGGGGTGCGCACGAAGTTCCACGCGGGCCCCAGCGCAGCACCGTCGAAGTCGTCCAATCCTGCCGGCGCGGGCGCGGGCCCGGCCGGCAGCGCGGGGGCGGGCATGCGCAGCTCGACGCGGCCGCCGTCGCCAATCGTCGGCCAGCCGTCGTCCGAAAAGCGCACGGGCGCCAGGAACGTCTCGCGCCCGAGATGATGGAAGGCGCCGCCCCGCGGCCGGATGCCGAGGAACACCGCCCAGGTCGTGCCGTCGTCGAGCTCGACCAGGTCCGCGTGTCCCGTCGCCTGGATCGGATGGTCGCGGCGATCGCGGTGGGTGAGGGCCGGGTTGTGGGGCGACGGCTCGAACGGTCCGTACGGAGAGGCGCTGCGCCCGACCATCTCGGCGTGCCCGTACTCGGTCCCGCCCTCGGCCGCGAAAAGGTAGTAGCGCCCCTTCATCCTGTAGACGTGCGCGCCCTCGGGCCAGATGCCGCCGGTCCCTTCCCAGATCACGCGCATCGGCTCGCGCAGCGCGCCCGTGGTCGGGTCGATGCGCGCCTGGAAGACGCGCGGGTGATCGGCGGTCGGCCCCTTGCCGTCGCGCAGGTAGTAGACCTGGCCGTCGTCGAAGAGCAGCGACGGATCGAACCCGCCGTGCTCGCCGCGGTCCAGCCAGACCGGATCGGACCACGGTCCGCGCGGATCCGGGGCGGTGACGAAGAAGTCGCCGTTGCGCTTCGGCGATCCGACCAGCGTCGTGATCATATAGAAGCGCCCCGCGTTGCAGCGCAGCGTCGGCGCGTAGATGCCGCCCGAGCTGTACACGCCGCCGAGGTCCAGCTGTGACGGGCGCGTCAACACGTGGCCGATCGGCGTCCAGTTGACGAGATCGCGGCTGTGGAAGATCGGGACGCCCGGGAAATATTCGAAGCTGCTGGTGACCAGATAGAAGTCGTCGCCGACGCGGCAGATGCTCGGGTCGGGGTGCATTCCGGGCAGGATCGGATTCGTGAACGTTCGCGCCGCGGCGGGCGCCGGCGGCTTCGCCTGGCCCGGGTCAGCCACGATGCCCCAGCCTCCGCACAGCGCCGCGATGGCGGTGGCGGCTGGCAGCATCGAGCGTTTCGCGCCGGGCATCGTCGTCCATCAGCAGACGGCCGTCATCCAAGCACAGGACGCCGCGTCGGGCGACGGGATTCTCCAGCGGCGCGGGCGCCGCCGTCGCTCAGTCGATCAGGATCTCGCCCATCGTCGCCTTGGGCGCCGGTGCGGCCTTCCCCATGTGGTGGTAAGGCGTCCGCGGCCTCGACGAGCTCGGCTTGCCGGACAGCGGCCCGGCCGGCACCGGCGGCGGCCCCGTCAACGGCCGTGGAGCGATCGGCGGCCGCGCCACCTGGCCCGGCACCGGGATCGCCACCGGCTCGCCCATCGTCGCGCGGCCGCCGCCCACCAGCCGCCGGAGCCCCATCAGCCCGACGAACTGCGCGCAGATCTGCGCCCACAGCACGATCAGCAGCGCCCCCGCGAACACCAGCAGCCCGCGCTTGCGCGCCGCCCGCAGCCGCTCGCGGCAGTCGGACGTGATGACGGTGTTGTCGGGGCGCCGGTAGATGCGCAGGCAGGCGCGCGCCCGCAGCAGGCGGTGTGCCTCGACGCGTGTCAGCTCGGAGACGTTGTAGACGTTCTGCTTGCACTGACCACAGTGGCGCACCCGCTCGTCGCCCGGCATCCCCTCCCAGGGCACATCACACGGGATCGGAATCTCGACCATGTCCAGGGCGTCCGGGGCTTGGTTCAGGACGGGCAGCGATCGGCGCATGCGTGCCTGTGACGGGCGCCGCTGAAAAACGATCTGCGCTAACATCAAGATCCCCGAATGCGTTCCGGGGCGCTTGCCCACTTAGCTTGTCTTTTCGCGGGGCTGGCCCTGCTCGCCCGGCCCACGCCCGCGCGCGCCAACGGCGCCTTTCCGGCCTCGGACGCGGTGCTGCTGCCGGCCGATCACCCGCTGCAGATCGCGCTCGCCACCAACTTCGGGCTCATCATCTCGGACGACGGCGGAACCAGTTGGCAGTGGACGTGCGAGCGCCCGGAGACGTCGATGGCGGCGTTCTACTCGATCGGTGCGCCCCCGGGCGATCGTCTGTACGCGCGATCGGACGCCGGGCTGGCCATGTCGGACGACGTCTCGTGTAGCTGGCACCTGGCGGGCGGCGCGCTCGCGACGGCGCTCGTCAGCGACTACTTTCCCGATCCGACCGACGCGACGCACGTGCTGGCGATTGCCGGCCCGCGCTCCGACGGGGGTGTCGTCGGCGCCGACTCGGTGTTCGAATCGGTCGACGGCGGCGACACGTTCGCGGCCACGCCGCTCTTCGTTGCGCCCTCCGGCGATCAGCTGCTCGGCGTCGAGATCGCGCGCGCCGATCCGCGCGTGATCTATTTGGCGCTGGCGGCGCCGGGACCCCAGCCGCTGATCGCGCGTTCGGACGACGGGGGCGCGCAGTGGATGACGTTCGACGCCGGCGCGGACCTCGGCGCGGCGAGCGCGCGCATCATCGCGGTCGATCCCGCGGACGCACATGTCGTCTACCTGCGCGTCAGCGCTGCCGGTGTGGAACGGCTCGCCGTCAGCCGCGACGGCGGAATGACCTTCGCCACGCCGGTCGCGCTGCCGGGCGGCACGTTGAGCGCGTTCGCGCGCCTCGCCAGCGGCACCGTACTGGTCGCGGGCCTGGTCCCGAGCGACGGCGGCACGACCGTGGGCGTCGGCTGGCGCTCCACCGACGGCGGGACGACGTTCGGCGACTGGACGCTGACGCCGGCGCCGCGCCTGTACGCGCTCGCCGAGCGCGGCGGCTCGCTCTATCTTGCGGGCGACAACTATCTGGACGGGTGGGCGCTCGCCGTGTCGAACGACGAGGGCCGGACAGTGCAGCCGATCGCGCGTTACAACCAGGTCAGCGCGGTGAAGGCCTGTGCGGTCGCCGCTTGCCAGGACTCCTGCGACGAGCAGGCGGGGCGGCGGGTCTGGGGGCCGGACGTCTGCAACCCGTCGGCGCGCGACGGCGGCACGGACGCCGGGCCGCCCGCGAAGCCGTCGTCCGGGTGCGGCTGCAGCGCGGCCGGCGCGCGCGGCGATCTCGCGCTGGCCGCGCTCTGTATCGCGATCGTTACGGCGCTGGGAAGTGCGGCGAGACGGCGACGCCGCGGAAGATCTCGTTCGTAGGAGCGGTGGCAACGACGCTGCCCGCGCCGTCGTTCACGAACACGACCAGTCGGTTGGGCGAGCTCTCCGCCGTGCTCGCCATCAGCGTCACGACGCCGCCCGCCACGTAACCGGCGACGCCCCGGAAGCCTGTGTTCCCGGTGATGTTCAGCGTCGTTGCGAGGATCCAGGTGGTGCCGCTGCCGCCGTCGCTCGGGACCAATGTCCACTTCTGCAGCCCGGCCGCGTCGTCGGCCACGTACATCGTGTCCAGCCCGGAGATCGTGTTGCTGAGATCGAACATCGCGAACCCGTTGGGGCTACCCGTGGCCGTCATGAGAGAGGTCGCGGTCTGGCTCGCCGCGGTCGGTGTGCCGAAGCCGATCGAGAACACGTTCGCGGAGGCGCCGCTGCCCGAGGAGCCGTAGAGCTGGCTGCCGAAGATGGAGACGCAGCGGACGTTGTTCGGGCTCGACAGCACGTGCGTCTCGGTGCCTGCCGCGCCGAGCGTGTTGTACCAGACGCCCCCATTCGCGCTCGGATTGCCCGCGCCCGAGAGCCAGAGCTCGCTTCCATCGGTGGTCGTCGCGCCGCGCGCGTTGTTGCCGCCGAGGGCCGTCGTGCTGAAGACCGTGGAGGTGTCGACGGTCCCGGCGATGTCGATGCGCCCCGCCACCCGATTGCTCGTACCCGAGGCGACGCCGGCCGTCCCGGTCGCAGCGTCGTAGCCGGCGACCGCCAGGTAGTGGCCGTCAGCGGAGAGCGACAGACAACCCTCGGAGCTTGCCGAGCCCGACATCGTCAGCATGTGATTGGATCCTGCCGCCGCCGTCGGCAGCGCGACCGGCGTGCCGACCAGCGTTCCGCTCGCCGACCGTTCTTCGACGAACACCGCGCTCGCCATGCTCGACAGCGCGGCCGCGCCGGTTCCGACCCGCACGACGCGGA
Organism: Polyangia bacterium; assembly: GCA_035315605.1. Taxonomy (GTDB): domain Bacteria; phylum Myxococcota_A; class Polyangia; order Fen-1088; family Fen-1088; genus JADGRB01. The sequence goes on along the minus strand of DATFXS010000879.1, from coordinate 1,162 downwards.
AAGTGACGGTGTTGCAGACGCCGCTGCCGTCGCAGGCCATCGACGTCTCCGGCGCCGTCGAGCAGATCGTTCCCGCCGGCAGATCCGGGTTCGACACCGTGCCGTTCGTGCAGACGTCCTTCGTGCACGGGTTGCCGTCGACCGGAAGGTCGGTGTCGTCGGGCACGGACGCGATCGCGCCAGCGCCGTCGCAGACGCTCTTCTTGCAGTTGCCGGTAGCGTCGGTCCCGGCGGCGGTTCCTTGCGGCTGGTCCATGTGACCGCAGGTGTGGCTGCCGTCGCAGGTGATTGTCCGGCATACCGTGTTCGAGCCGGGGCAGTCGCCCGCGACCAGGCACTGCACGCAGCTGGTGCCGTTGCAGACACCCGGGGCGGCGCTCTGGGTGCACGCCGTCCCCTGCGCCTTGGCCGGATGCGACGGCGTACCGTTCGAGCAAACGTCGTCGGTGCAGCTGTTGCCGTCGTCGGTGGGGACGTCGGTGTTGTCGGCGACGGAGGTGACGCCGCCCATGTCGTCGCACACCGCCTTCTGGCAGTTGCCAGTCGCGTCGGGCTCGGCCGCCGTTCCGGCCGGGCTGTTCGAGAACCCGCAGGTGTACTGGTTTCCGCAGACGCGCTTGCGGCAGATCATGTCGGTGCCGGGGCAGTCCGTCGCGGCGACGCAGACGACACAGGCCGGGGCTGACGAGTTGCCGTTGCACAGCGTTCCGCCGCCCTGCGCGCACGGCGTGCGCGCGGGCTCGGCCGCGTGAGTCGGTGTCCCGCTGACGCAGGTTTCGGAGGTGCACGCGTTGCCGTCGTCGGCCGGCGTGTCGCTGTCGAGGATCGCCGCCATGACGCCGCCGAGGCCGTCGCAGACGTTCTGCTTGCAGTCGCCCGCCGTCTGGCTGGTCACGGGCGTGTTCGCGGCCGTGAAGTTGAGGCCGCAGAGACTGTTGACGCAGGTCTTGTGCTGGCACTCGGTGTCGGCGCCGCCGGGGCAAGTGCTCGCGTCGGTGCAAGCGACGCTGCCGCCCGTGCCGCCGGTCGCGCCCCCGCTGCCGCCGGTCGCGCCGCCGCTTCCGCCGCTGCCCGCGGTCGCGCCGCCGGTGCTTCCACCCGATCCGGCCGCGGAGCCGCCGGTGCTTCCAGCCGTGCCGCCACTTCCGCCGGTCGCCCCCGC
>DATFXS010000878.1:0-10736 GCA_035315605.1 Polyangia bacterium | reverse complement strand
CCTGCAGGCGGGCCGCGACGGTCTTGGGCGAGTTGTCCTTGTCGGTGATCCGCTTGGCGCCACGCGCCTCCGGATACCAGTGGATGTCCAGCACATGCACGAGTCGCTTCTTGTGCTTCGCCTCCAGCTCCTTCATCGACGCGAGGTAGTAGTCCAGGTAGCTGCCGTACTTCTCGTTGTGCTCCTTCGCGTCGGGCGCATCGGACAGCGATACGTATTCCGCCCACCCGAACGCCACCGCGCCCAGCGTCTGCGCGCTCGGGTCCAGGCGTGCGATCTCGCTCGCGAGCGCCTCGGTGCGCTTCACCATCTCGTCGTAGCGCGTCCGCTCCGGGTGGATGCGCGGGTGGGTGCTGGGCCAGAGGGCCGGCTCGTTGTCGAGCGCATAGAACTTGATGCCGCCGTCCTTGGCCCTGCCCAGCTTGTTGACCAGGAAATTGACGAACTCGTCCTCATAGACCGTCTTGTCTTTGAGATCCGGTGTCAGGCTCAGGGGCCCCGGCTTCTTCGCGAGCGACTTGTCCCAGCGCGGGCTGGGCGCCTTCTCGTCCTCATTGACCGACTTGTTGGGCTTGTCGGCGGCGACGTAGTCGACAATCGGGATCGTCGCCAGCGTCTCGGCGCCGATCGATTTGTCCTCCTTGGCGAAGTCGACGTACTGCGCGCCCGGTACGTCGCAGTCCTTGAAGCCGAGCATGGTGCACTGCCATTCGTCGCTCTGGTGTTTGTAGTCGCTGCCGGCGTTCGAGGCGTTGATCTCCCAGTTGTATCCGGTCATGCGGTTACCGCCCATGCGACGCACGGTCACACCGATGCCGTCGTCCTTTTGCATGTTGATGCCGTAGACGTAGGGGCTGATCGGCCGGATCACCTTCCCGGTGTCGACCTCGAACGTCAGCTCGCCCGCCTCGACGGGCGCCGTGCTCGCCTGCGCGTCCTTGGACGCCGCCGCCAGCGACTTCGCGCGGCGCCGGTCGGTGGTCATGGACGTCGGAAGTCCGCCCATCGCGATCTGCTTGCCGAAGTTCTCCACCTTCACGCCGCCGAGCTCGATCACCTGCGGGTCGTAGCCGAGGCGGAAGATCATGTTGGCTTCGCCGGCGGCGTAGGCGGCGACGGCGTTGAAGCGCGCCTGCACCCGCACCCAGTCGGACCCGGCCTGCACTGGATACTGGGTCGACTTCGTGAACGGCGAGCGCCCGAGCTCGAACACGAACTCGGTCTCGCCGACGCTCCCTTCTTGCGGCGTCTCGGTGCGGAACCAGAAGGTCGCCAGGATCGCGTCGTCCTTCGCGACCGGCGCCGCGATCGGCGTCTGCAGCTGCACCGCCCACTCATGGCTGGACCCTTCCTTGATCGAAAAGCGCATCGCGTCCGAGAACGGCTGTCCCGTCACGGTGATCGGCGACGCCTCGGCCGCCTTGGCGTTCTCGCCCATGATCTTGAACGCGGCGATGCCCGCTCCGCCCAGCAGGTCGACCCGCGACATCCCGGCGATGCGCGCATTCGCGGCTTCCTGGATCGGATTGGGGGCGTTCGCGTCGGACGCGGGGGCGCCCGCGGTAGGCACCGCCGCCGAAGTGCTTCCGACGGCTGCCGGCGGCGGCGCGGTGCGCTTGATGCAGCCCGGGGCGGCGATCACGATGGCGATTGAAAATGAAGTGAGGAGGGGCGCGGACCTGAGCATGCGCGGGAGAGTAGCCGGTTTCGCGGACGATCGTCGCGCGTTTGCGCGAGATCGACGATAATGCCGCCCATGAAATCGATCAGGACCAGAGTTCCGCGCATCGGCGCCGTCCTGCTGTCTGCGGCCGCCGCCACCCTGCTCGTCACCGGCTGCGTCGTGACGGCTCAACCTCCGCCCGCCTACCCGGCGGCGCCCGGCGGCGGGCTCGAGTGGAACGTCAACCGCCGGGGGTTGGACATCCGCAATTTCGATCTGGTCACGCCCAGCCCGGAGGCCTGCCAGTCGGAGTGCATGAACGATCCCCAGTGCATGGCGTTCACGTACGTGAATCCCGGCGTGCAGGGGCCGAGCGCGCGCTGCTGGCTCAAAGGCGGCGTGCCGGAGCCGACGCCGGACACGTGCTGCGTCTCGGGCGTCAAGTACGCGGGCGCGCCGCCGCCCCAGGGCGCACCGCCGCCTCCGCCGCCGCCCGCGCCGGCACCACCGCCGCCCGCGCCGCCGCCGCCCCCGCCGCAGTCGAGCTGGCAGGGCACGCCGATGACGCCGCCGCAACCCCCGCCGCCGTCGGGCTGGCAGGGCGCGCCGATGACGCCGCCGCCGCCGGCCGGACGCCAGTGGGAGCCGCGCACCGATCGTCCGGGCATGGACTATCGCAGCTTCGATCTTCCAGCGCCGCGCCCCGAGCTCTGTCGCGATGCCTGCTGGCGCGAGCCGCAGTGCCGCGCGTTCACGTACGTGCGGCCCGGCGTGCAGGGACCGAGCGCGCGCTGCTGGCTCAAGAACCCGGTGCCGCCGGCGCGCCTGAACGATTGCTGCCTTTCGGGCGTGAAGTAGGGAAGCAAGCGATGGCGCAGCACAAGGCGAAGATCGAATGGAAGTGCGAGACGCCGGAGTTCCGGCTGGGCAAGTACACGCGCGAGCACACGTGGGCGTTCGACGGCGGGCTCAAGGTGGCCGCGTCGGCGGCGCCCGCGGTCGTGCCGGCGCCGTACTCGAACCCGGCGAACGTCGATCCCGAGGAGGCGTTCGTCGCCGCGATCGCGAGCTGCCACATGCTGACCTTCTTGCACGTGGCGCGGCTGGCGGGCTTTCAGGTCGAGTGCTACGAGGACGAGGCGATCGGCGAGATGGGGAAGAACGAGCGCGGCGCGGCCTGGGTGGCGGTGGTCACGCTCAGCCCCAAGATCGTCTACGGCGGCGACAAGCGCCCGTCCCACGAACAGGAGGCGCAGCTTCATCACAAGGCGCACGACGGCTGTTTCATCTCGCAGTCGGTCAAGACGGAGGTGAAAGTCGCCGGCTTCGAATGAAGCGTGATCGCTTCCTGAAGGATTTGTTCCCCTCCGGCTATTTGAGATAGTGTGTCGGAACGAAAGGAAGGGCGTCGATGAACAGCCACTCTCGTTCCCGCGCGGTCGCATCGGCAGCGTTGGTCCTGGCTCTCTCCGGCGGGTTGGCGGCGGGCTGCGGCGGCAGCAGCAGCGGCGGTCCCGAGGACGCCTTCATCGGTCGCTGGTTCCAGCAATCGCCGAATCCGGCGGATCCCACGGCCACGGGCTTCAATCTGACCTGTACCGATCCGGCCTGGACCTCCCTGACTCAGCCGATCCAGTTCTGGACGGAGTTGCAGTTCGAGCACGGCACCCTCACCACCCTCGCCGAGACTGGACCGGGCTGCCCAGGGATCAACTACACGATCAAGGGCAAGGCCGCGACGGTCCCGCACCCGGATCCGTACACGGGGATGGATCCCGGCTGCGTGATCCAGTTCACAAATACCGACGCTTCCGGGAACAGCTTTCCCGCATTCCTGGTCATCACGCCCGGCGACGCCGCCAACTGGAGCTTCATGCTCCTCGACACGAAATCCAGCGGCGGAGCGCCCCAGGGGCGGCTGGCCGGCTCGGCGACGGGCCACATCATCACGGTGGACGCGACCAACACGGTCATCATGAGCAACCCCGACTGCACCTACGCCGGGATGGACACCTACTACCGCCTGACCCAGCCGTAGCGGCCTGGCCTCCTCGCGCGGCGTTGGGCCCGGATCCACGAGAAAGCCGCTGCGCGTCGTGATTTCTTTGCTGTATCATCGGGGCCGCATGGCCCGCCCGTATCTGGCCGCGGTGGGATTGGTCGTCGTCGCGCAAACATACGCGTGGGCGGACAACCCGGCCCAGGACGTCACGCGGTCGCCGACCGCGCCGCTGCCCGGCTATCTGAAGAAGCTGGAAGGATCGACCGCCGAGTTGTCGACGTACGTCGGCTCGGGAACGTTCTACGTCAGCGGCTACCGCAACCCGTACGTGTCCATCGCGCTGTTCCTGCGGCCGAACTACGACCTCGGCACGCGCTACAAGCTGGCGCTGCGCGCGCGCATCTACGTCGAGCAGGAGCTGACCCAGCCCGACAATCCGACGGGCCGGCCCTTCTATCCGTACGACCCGTGGGTCTGGCTCGCCGCCGACAACATCCACACGTTCGAGCATTCAAAGGTGCGGATCGGCGGAATGGTGCGGACGATCATTCCGGTCTCGTACGAGAGCCGCTACCAGCACAGCCTCTTCGGGATCGGCACGGGGCCGAGCGTCAACCGCGACTTCGAGCTCGGACAGGTGAACGACGAGGCGCGGAAGTGGACGCTGAAGCTGACGTACGCGTTCACCGCGTACAAATACTTCCAGTCCAGCGACTTCCGCGGCAGCGGTCCGGGCGACACGACGGGTTGCATGGCGCCGCCCAGCGCCGGCGCGCCCGGCGCGAGCGGCGGTACCGGTTTGACCGCGGCGGCGTCCGATCGTTGCGGCGGACCGGCCAACGCCAACTTCTCATTCTCCAACTTCTTCATCGCCAACGTCGCGCACGGCAAGTGGTCGTTCGGGATGACGCTGCTGATCCAGAACACGTTCAACCATTCGATCCCGACCGACATGTTCACGCCGCAAAACGGGGTGAACACGGGCCGCACGGACAACACCTGGGGCATCCTTTCGCTCGGCTACCAGCTGCGTCCGCACTTCGGGCTGTCGGCGGGCATCTCCAGCCTGCAGCCCGCCCTCGATTCCCAGTACCGGTACCCCCGCTTCCCGTTCTGGGACCTGTCGGGCGGTAACTACAACAACTACAGCCAGGTTTTCATCGGCGTCAACGGAACCATCTAGGAGAACCTCATGCTCGCCACTCGCAAACGCAGTTCGTCGTCCGTTGCGTTGCTCATGCTGCTGCCGTCGTTTGGCGCGCTGATGACCGCCTGCGCCGGACAAGCGGACATCTCCCGCGTGCAGCCCGACGCGATCGACAAGTCGATCTTCTTCGAGACCGACGGGGTCACGCCGCGAAAGTTCTACTACCGGCAGACGATCGTCGGCGTGCCGCCCACCACCGCCTGGGCCTTCGAGGGGCTCATGAGCGACATGGCCAAGGTGCGCTTCGAGATCACCGACGTGGCTCTGGTCGGCTACCGCGCCTACGACTACGCGCCCGGCTCCGAGAGCCCGACGACCAGCGGGAACAACAACACGGATTCGCCGGTGCTGATCTACAAGATCATGTCCCACTTCGATATCAAGCGCGAGTACAACCCGGCGACGGGCGAGCAGACGAACGTCATCTCCGAGAACGTCCAGGATCGGCCCTGGAACCAGCGCCAGTACATGCGGGTCGATTGGTCCCAGAACTTTGCGGATCCCGCCAACTACGATCCGGTTCCGATGGACCCCCTTCTCGCCTCGACCACGAGCAGTGGGCGTTACGTCAGCGAAGACGATGACCCCTTGTTCAATCCGGATCGACCGACGTTCACGCGCGACTACATCAGCTTCACGCACGTCCAGAATCGGTATCCGGACCTCCTCGCCTGCTACACGATGTTCGGCGGCGACGACGAGGTGGGGCCGTACGGCTGCGGCGACGCGCAGATCACCTTCCGGAACGCGCTGATGCCCGTCCCCGCGACCGAGTACGAGCCGCTGCCGTACCCCGACCGCCACGTCATCACGGACACCGACGGGACGCCGCTGCGCATGGCGTTCACGGCGGACGCCGTCATCCCGTGCAACCCGGCGTCGCTGCAGGCGGCGGGGCTGACGGGCGACGACTGCACCACCGCGGGCCTCGACGAGTTCGCGAAGTTCGGCTTCTTCCGGACGGCGCTGCCGACATACAACCGGCAGGTCGGCTCGACCCAGGAAGACCGCCTCTACTACGCCAACCGCTGGAACATCTGGCAGGAGACGATCGCCAAGCAGAACGACGGGAAGACGCCGATCCTGGACGCCCAGGGCAACCCGGTCCGCATCCCGCTTTCGCAGCGCAAGACGAGGACGATCACCTACTACCTGAACCCGGAGTTCCCCGACGACCAGGCCCTGAAGGACATGGCCAAGACCGTGGTCGCCGACTGGAACACGGCGATGAAGGAGACGGTCATGGCGACGCGGATGGCGACGGCGACGCACTTTCCGGCCATGACCGACGTCAAGACGATGGCGCAGAGCCTGCCCGACATCTTCAAGCTCGAGGACAACGGCTGCACGCTGGCCAACGTCAACAAGTTCGTCACGACCAACACGGACGTCCGCGCGCAGGTCGAGCAGCGCGACACGACGCACGTGATCGACTTCGACAACCTCCAGCAGGCGGACCTGTTGAAGGCGTGCACGGCGCTGGAGGTCGTGACCCAGAGCCGCGCCGACGGCGACGCCAAGAAGTTCATCTGGCAGCACGACGGAGACCTGCGCTACTCGTTCATCCACTGGGTCGACCGGCCTCAGGTGCAGGGGCCGCTGGGCTACGGCCCGTCGTCGGCCGATCCCGAGACCGGCGAGATCGTTTCGGCGGCGGCCTACCTCTACGGCGCGGCGCTGGACGTCTACGCAAAGTTCGCGGTCGACAGCGTCCAACTCGCCAACGGCAACCTGAGCCTCGACGACCTGCTGTCGGGCCAGACGATCAGCGACGTGCTCGCGCGGAGCGCCGCCGCCACGAAGATGCACGCGAACGAGAAGATGACCGACGCCGCGAAGGCCGCGATCAAGTCGCGCATGCAGGCGCTGGGGCCGACGCTGGACGACCGACTGAGGAAGGTGGCGGCCGGGATCGACGACCAGCCGATGAACCAGATCAAAGGGACGACGGCGGAGAAGCTGCTTCTCAACGACGACGTCCTCCCGGCCGTCATTCCTGGCTACCGGCCCGGTGATGCCGTGCCGAACAACGTGTTCGACACGGCGATGGCCATGCCCTGGCTGTCGTCGCAGGCGCGCGAGCAGCGCCGGCAGCGCTTCCAGACGCTGGCCACGCACAGCTGCATCTACATGGCGGAGTTCGCGGATGACGCGATCCTCGGGACGGCGCTGGAGCTGGACAAGCTGAAGCTGACGCCCGACGAGATGTTCAAGGAGCTGCGCGTGCGCATCTTCCGGGGTCTCACCGACCACGAGGTCGGCCACACGATGGGGTTGCGGCACAACTTCGCGGCGTCGACCGACGCCCTCAACTACGACGATGAGTACTGGCGCGTCCGCACCGATCCCACCATCCCCCAGGACAAGTGGGAGTCCGAACACTCGCTGTCCGAGCTGGCCTACGCGTCGGTGATGGACTACGGCGCGCGCTTCAACAGCGACATCCGCGGCCTCGGCAAGTACGACACGGCGGCGATCCGCTTCGGATACGGGCAGATGATCGACCTCATCCAACAGACATACGAGTCGGCGTACACCGGTCTGCGCAACGACATCTTCCTCTACGATTACATGAAACTCCTCGACCCGTACGAGGCGGGTACCGCCGACGGCAAGCCCGACAACTTCACCACCGCCGCGACCACGGTCGCCCCCTACCAGGCGTTGATCGACATCTGGACGACCGACTTCCGCCAGCTCGCGACGAACATGGGGAAGATTCACATCCTCCCCGAGCGTCCCTACAAGTTCTGCGAGGACCTGTTCGAGGGCAACCTCGACTGCAAGACCTGGGACCGCGGCGCCAACCAGCGAGAGATCGTCGACAACATCACCGAGCAGTACCAGAACTACTACGCGTTCAACGCCTACCGGCGCGGCCGGAGTAACTGGGGCATCGACAGCTACCTGAACCGGCTCGAGTCACGGTACTTCAACCGTTACTCCGAGGCGTTCCAGTTCTTCTACTTCCTGTCGAACTACACCGACGTCGACCTGGGCCCCGATCTGTTCGTGGCATCGGTCGACGCGCTGAACGCGCTCGGCGCGATCCTGCAGACGCCCGAGCCGGGCCTGCACTGCCCGACCGCCACCAGCCCGAACGTCGCGACCTTCCCGGTCGACCCGCAAACGGGCAACCTCAACCCGGACCTCTGCCTCGCCAACCAGCCCAAGCTCGACATCGAGCTCCCGGACGCGAAGCCGTTCTACATCAACTTCTCCGACGACTATTACTACACGTTCACGCGCGTCGGATCGCTGCTGGAGAAGCTGGAGGCCCTGTCGGCGCTCACCAGCACCGAGTCGCGCTTCTTCCGCGTCGACGAGCTGTCCGACGTCGCGGCCCGATCGTCCATCAACTACTACCGCATCTTCCGCGACGAGGTGGTCAAGCTGCTGTCGGGCGTGATCCGCAACGACCCCGCGACCTACACGGCGACGCTGGCCGGCGCGTCGCCCAATTCCGCGTTCCAGGCGACGCCGGTCGTGGACCTGGACACCTTCGGCGTGCTGAACCCGCCGGCGCCGCCCTACGCTCAGTCGAACGCGATCCACGTCCTGACGCCGGTCAACAAGAGCATCCGGTACTGGGCGCTGTTGTTCGGGCTGGGACGCCTGGGCAGCACCTGGGACTACACGCTCGACTTCCAGAACTTCGTCGCGGTCGCCGTGAAGGGGTCGGAGGACGACTTCACCCTCGCGCCGAACCTGGTCGTCGAATACACGCACCCCGAAACGGGGATCACCTATCGCGCGCCCACCAACACGGGCGGCGCGGCGCCCAACATCGGCAGGCAGCTGCTCGACGAGCTCAACGCCATCACCGGCGTCGCCGGCACGCGCGGCACCGTTCCGCTCGACGTCGGCAGCTACACCGACGGCTCGGCCGTGCCCGACTGGTACTCGGCCAAGGCCGACCTCGACGCGGCGGCGGCGCTGCCGAACACGCAGGACAACCAGACGGCGTACAGCCAGGCGCTGGGCACGTTCAACTACGTCAACAGCCTGGTCGGGTACCGCATCGACTTGATCGCCGACATCCGGCTGTTCCGCAAGTTGCTTCTGCTACCTTGATGGTGATGGGAACCCTGGGAGGGTTCCCAAACCCTCCCGCGATGGGCTCCGGCGGGCAAAGCCCGCCTTCGCCCGACGCGCTACGGGTGTTCGACGCGATCCTGTTCGACAACGACGGCGTCCTCGTCGACACCGAACATCTGTATTTCCGCGCGAACCAGGAGGCGCTGGCGGGCATCGGGATCGCGCTCGACGCGGCCGCGTACGTCGAGCTGTTCCTGCGGGAGGGGCGGGGCGCCTGGCACCTCGCGCGCGAGCGCGGCCTCGGGCCAGCCGAGATCGATGTTCTGCGGGACGCGCGCGATCGGCGTTACTTCCAGCTGGTCGGGGAGGCCGACGTCCTCATCCCGGGCGTGGCTGAGATCGTGCCGGCGCTCGCGCGTCGGTACCGGTTGGCGATCGTGACCAGCTCCGAGCCGGGGCCGTTCGCGCGCACGCACGCGCGGACGGGGCTCCTGGAGCACTTCGAGCTGGTGCTGGCGCAGGGCGACTACGCGCGCTCGAAGCCGGAGCCCGATCCGTACCTCCGCGCGGTCGAGCGGCTGGAGGTGCCGGCCGCGCGCTGCCTGGTGATCGAGGATTCCGAGCGCGGCCTGCGCGCCGCCAAGGCCGCCGGCCTGCAGTGCTGGGTGATCCCGTCGGCGCTCACGGCGGGCGGGCAGTTCGATGCGGCCGACGCGGTGCTGGCCAGCCTGGACGCCGCCGCCGCGCGCCTGCTCTAGATCAAAATGCCGTTCGCCTTGAACCAGGCGATCAGTCGATTCCAGCCGTCGGCGGCGTCGGCGGGACGGTAGCTGGGCCGGTAGTCGGCGAAGAAGGCGTGGCCGGAGTCGGGGTAGACCTGAATCATCGACCGCTTCGCGGCGGCTCCACCCCCGGCCAGCGCCTTCCGCATCTCCTCGACGCTGGCGAGCGGGATGCCCTGGTCCTGACCGCCGTAAAGGCCCAGCACCGGCGCCTTCACCGCCGCCGCGACGTCGAGCGGGTGGCGCGGGTGAACCGCGTCCCGTTCGCCGGTCAGCCGGCCGTACCAGGCGACGCCCGCCTTGATGGCGGCGGCGTGCGCCGCCCAGAGCCAGACGATCCGGCCGCCCCAGCAGAAGCCGGTGATGCCGACCCGCCCGGCGTCGCCGCCGCCCGCCGTCTTCGCCCACGCGACCGTCGCGTCCAGATCGCCCAGCACCTGCTCGTCCGCGACCTTCGAGACCACCTTGCCCATGATCTCTTTCATGTCGGCGATCTTCGACACGTCGCCCTGGCGGACGAACAGATCGGGCGCGACGGCCAGGACGCCGAGCTTCGCGAGCCGCCGGCAGACGTCGCGGATGTGCTCGTGGACTCCGAAGATCTCGTGCACGACCAGCACGATCGGCGGCTTGCCCTTCGGTTTGGCGGGGCGCGCGCTGTAGGCCGGTATGTCTCCGGCGTGGGTCGGGATGTGGACGTCCGCGAGGGTCAGCCCGTCGGCGCTTGTCGTGATGGTCGCGGCCGAGATCGGGCGGACTGCCAGGGCGAATCCGGTGCCGACGGCGCCGGCGATGATCTCGCGACGGGTGAGGTCGGAGCTCCGCATGGCCGGGATTCTATCCTTTTATTCCTCTTGTCCTCGTGCGCGGCACGTTGACCACGGCCGGCGGCAATGGCGTATCCTTTCCTTACCGTGGACGCGAGCCTGGAATCCGGCCCGGATGCAGCGGCGCCGCGCCGACCGGCGGCGGTGCCCGCCGACAGCGTCTGGAACGCGGAATCCGACAAGTGGGAAGTGTCGCGCCGGAACGCGGCCGGGCTTC
>DATFXS010000877.1:0-6051 GCA_035315605.1 Polyangia bacterium | reverse complement strand
GGCATAGTTGTTATCCAGGTCACGGGCCGCCGGGTGTAGGCTGCGACGCGGGATGCAGGCCCAGGGTTACCGGGTCACGCTCGAGCATCAGGCGGTGCACTGGTGGTACCGCTCCCGGCGCGAGCTGTGGCTCCGCCAGGTGGAACGCGCGGCGCGCGCGCTCGGATATCCGGAGAGGCGGCTCTCCCTGCTCGACTACGGCTGCGCGGCCGGCTTCGACCTGACGTACCTGGCCCGCTTCGGCGCCGCCCACGGCGCGGACGTCGTCGACGCTGGAGAGATCGCGGCGCTGGCCGGACGCGACCCGTCCGCCGGGGACGGGGCGTTTCCGATCCACCGCGTTCCGGACGACCTGCCCGCGCTTCGCGGCCGCTTCCAGATCGTCACCTGCCTGGACGTGCTCGAGCACCTGGACGACGACGTCGACGGGCTGCGCACGATTGCCGGCCTGCTGTCGCCCGGCGGTCAGCTGGTCGTGACCGTGCCGGCCTACGACTGGCTCTGGAGCGGCGAGGACGTCATCAGCGCGCACCGCCGCCGCTACACGCGGGACAGCCTGCTGCGCGCGGCGCGCGCGGCCGGATTCGAGGTGCTGTTCGCCAGCTACTTCCTCGCCAGCGTGCTGCCGGGCGTGGCCGCGGTCGTCTGGGGGCGGCGGCTGGTTTCGAATCGCTGGCGCACGCAGAGCAACCTCGACGCGCACCCGCGCTGGCTGGGCGGCGTCCTGCGCGCCGTCACGACCGCGGAGGCGCGCCTGGTCGGCGACGAGCGCGTGTCGCTGCCCGCGGGCGCCAGCCTGGTCTGCCGCCTGCGCCGCCCGGAGGAATCGTGAGCGACCACGGAAACGATGACAAGAAGCGCGCGTGGCGCGAGCGCCCTCTCATCTTCGGCGCGCCGACCATCGGCGACGCCGAGCGCGACGAGGTGCTCGCCTGCCTCGAATCCGGCTGGCTGGGCACCGGGCCGCGTGTCGCCGAGCTGGAGCGGCGCCTCCGGGCGTACTTGGACGCGCCCGCCGCCGTCGCCGTCAGCTCCTGCTCGGCGGCGCTGCACCTCGCGCTGACGGTCCTGGATCTGCCCCGCGGGTCCGAGGTGATCACCAGCAGCATGACGTTCTGCGCGACCGCGAACGCGATCGTGCACGCGGGCTGCGAGCCGGTGTTCGCCGACTGCGATCCGCGAACGATGAACGTCGACGTCGCCGACGTGCGCCGCAAGATCACGCCGCGCACCCGGGCGATCCTTCCCGTCCACTTCGCGGGGCGCCCCTGCGACGTGGCCGCCCTGGCGTCGCTGGCGCGCGAGCACGATCTCGCGCTGGTCGAGGACGCGGCGCACGCGCTGGAGGCGACGGTCGACGGAGGGCACTGCGGCACGTTCGGCGATTTCGGCTGCTTCAGTTTCTATGTCACGAAGAGCGTCACGACCGCGGACGGCGGGCTGCTGGTCGCGCGTGACGCGCGGCTCGTCGACCGGCTGCGGCGGCTCACACTGCACGGCATGAGCGCCGACGCCTGGCGCCGCGCCGGCGACGACGAGTTCGCGCACTACGAGGTCCTCGAACCGGGCTTCAAGTACAACCTGACCGATCTCGCCGCGGCGGTCGGGGTGCACCAGCTCGCCGGCGTCGAAGAGCGCTGGCGGCGGCGGAAGGCGATCTGGGCGCGCTACGAAGAATTGCTGGCCGACCTTCCCTTGCACCTGCCGCCGCCCCCGGCTGAGGGGACGCGCCACGCCTTCCACCTGTTCACCTGTCAGGTCGACGATGCGCGGACGTCGATCGGGCGCGACGAGGTGCTCGCCCGCCTGCGCGCGCTGAAGATCGGCGCGGGCGTCCACTACCGGGCCGTGCACCTTCATCCCTGGTACCGGCGCACCTTCGGCGAGCGGACCGGGACGCTGCCGGGCGCCGAATGGGTCAGCGCCCGGACGTTCTCGCTGCCGCTGACGGCCGGCATGACCGACGGCGACGTCGCGGACGTCGCGCGCGCCTTGCGTCTCGTCTTTTCATGACCGCGGTCGACCGCGTCCCGACGGCGGCCCCGCCCGACCTCTCGCTGGTCGTCCCCTGCTACAACGAGGCGCGCCACCTTCGCGCCAGCGTCCGCAGCGTCGTCGAGGTCCTGGAGGCGACACCCTTGCGCTGGGAGGTGGTCTTTGTCGACGACTGCAGCGGGGACGACACACGCGCGCTGATCCGCGAGATCTGCGCGTCCGATCGCCGCTTTCGCTACCTGTTCCACGATCGCAACCGGGGCCGTGGCGCCGCGTTCAAGACGGGATTCGCCGCCAGCGCCGGACGCGTCACCGGCTTCCTCGACATCGACCTCGAGGTGCACGCGCGCTACATCCCGAGCCTGGTCGCGGAGATCGACCGCCACGGGGCCGACGTCGCGACCGGTCGGCGCCATTATCGGCTGCGGCAGACCGGCGGGCTGCACCGCGCGGCGGCGTCGTGGGGGTATCGCCGCCTGTCGAACTTCCTGCTGTCGCTCGACCTCGAAGACAGCGAGACGGGCTGCAAGTTCTTCCGCCGCGACACCGCGGGGCCCGTCGTGCTCGCGAGCGCGAACGACGGGTGGTTCTGGGACACGGAGGTGATGGCGCGCGCCCGCCTGGCCGGCCTACGCATCAAGGAGGTGCCGGTGCAATTCCTGCGGCGCGCGGACAAGAGCAGCACGGTCCGGTTCTGGCGCGATTCGTGGCACTACCTGCGCGCGCTGCACGATTTCCGGGGCGTGATCGGCCTGTCGCGCCGGACCAAGTCGCCCATCTACTGGACCGGCCACGGCTACAACCTGACGATGCAGCTGCTTTACGGCGCCGAATACGAGCGGACCGCCGCGGCGGTCGCCAGACGCATCGCGGACGGCGCCAGCGTCGTCGACGTCTGTTGCGGAACCGCCCAGCTCTATCGGGATTTCCTTCGCGCGCGCGGCTGCAGCTACCTGGGGCTCGATTTCAACGGCGACTTCGTGATGCACGCGCGCAGGCGCGCCGCCGACGTCCGCTGGTTCAACCTCTTGACCGACCCGATCCCGTCCGCCGACTACGTCGTCATCTGCTCCAGCCTCTACCACTTCGCCGTTCGCGCCGACGAGATCGTGACGCGACTGCGCCGCGCGGCACGGCGCGCCGTCCTGATCTCCGAACCGGTGCGCAACCTGTCGCAGCTGCCCGCGCTCGGACGTCTGGCGGCCGCGCTGACCGATCCCGGCACCGGCGATCGCAACGGGCACCTGCAGCGTTTCGACATCGACAGCTTCGCCGCCCTCATCGCCCGTCACGGCGGCACCGTCGAACACCACGCCGGCGATCGCAACGCCCTCGCCGAGCTCCCGCCCCTCGCGGACTGAGCGGAGCCGTCAGGGCGAATCGTCGGCTGGACGCAGGTTGGCGTCGTCGACGCGAATGACGAGGTGGCGGGGATCTTTGGGCGAGATCGCAGGCGCGCCGTCGCACTGGAAGTGGATCGGGTGGCGTCCCGGCGCGACGTTGAGCGTCCGCGTGACCTCGGTGCCGCCCTGCCCGATGGTGATCGCCTCGGTCCAGACGTCGCTCCGGACCCGCAGCGACGCCGGGGGTTGGGGGGTCGACAGCCGCATCGACAGGCTGACGCGCGCCTCGTGGCCGGCGGGATTGACGAGCTCCAGCCAGCAGTCGCCGGAGCACCAGCGGAATGGACCCTCCGGGCTGTGCTCGGGTGGGAAGAATCCGTCGACCCAGAGGACCACCGGCCGGTCGAGGGCTTCCCGTCGCCGCCGCTCGCGTTCGGCGGCGGGCCGGCCCGCCAGCGCCTGAGCGTTCGTGTCGCCGAAATCGAAGAAGACGAGCCGGCCCGACGCTATCGGCGCCGCGCCGTCGAGCGCCGCTCCGAGCGACGCGACGATCGCAGCGCCGTCGTCGGGATAGCCGTTGCGATCGACGAGGATGCCAGCGAATCCCGCGTCCGACAGGGTGCGAATCAGCTCCGGGGCCGGCTGGTCTGCGACGGCGCTGGTCCAGGCGTCGCCGACCCGGCCGAACATCGCCGGGTAACTCCAGCGAAGCGAATGGGAGTGCAGGTAGGGGCGCAGCGGATCGTAGTCCATCAGCTTCGTGCCGGGCAGCCCGCCGGCCTCCGGGAAGAGCAGGTACGGCAGCTGGAAGATCTGCGCGCCGGGCGGCAGCCGCGCTTCGAGGCCATGGACGAACGCGGCGTCGGCACGAAACTCGCTGGCGCGCCGCGCGTAGGGCGGCACCGCGCGCGGCGTGATCTGATCGGCCAACCCGAGGAAGGCGACCGCCGCGGTGGCCAGGGCAGCCACTCGGCGCCGCGTCTGCCAGAGCCGATCGAGCAGCAACGCCACGCAGAACAGCGCCAGGAAGGCGATGTAGACGTGCATGCGCGCGTAGGTCCGGATCTGCGGCGAGACGAGCAGCGCGAAGAGCGCGCCGAAACCGCCCGTCGTGGCGAGGAGCAGCGCCGCCAGGTTGAGCCGCGCCAGGGCTGAAAATAGCGGCCGCCGCTCGTCCGATGGGCCGTCGGCCGGTTGCCGGCGCCGGAAGAGCAGCCCGATCAAGATGAGGAAGCCGGCCCCGCCCACGAAGCCGAGGCTGGTCGCCGTCACCTCCGCGACCGTGCCGGTGGCGCGCTCATAGCGGGCGCCGAGCTCCGCGAGCGCGCGGATGCGATGCTCGGCGGCCGGCAGCAACAGCGGCGCGACCTTGAGCGCGTACGTCTCCGCCTCGCCGACGGGACGGACGGCCACCCTCGGGTTCGGTCCCATCGCGCGCCGGTAGAGCACGGTCGGGATGCTCTGCACCGCGAGTCCCAAGAGGATCACCGCGGTCAGCGCGACGCCCGCGAACGCGTGACGGGACGAACGGCGCTCGAGCGCGCTCCAGGCGGCCGCGGCCAGGATCAGCGCACCCGCGAAGAACGCGTAGTAGACGCCGGTCCCGGAGACGAGCAGCGCGATCGCGATCGCGACCACGCTGCGGCGGCGCCGGAGCGCGAACCTGGGCGGCCACGGCCGCTCGCCCGCATCGAAGAGGGGCGGATCATCGCCGGCCACCCACAGCGCCAGCAGGATCGCGAGCGGCACCTGAAAGAAGACGGACAGGTAGAAGTGCAGCTCGCCGATCTGGAGGCGGCTGGGCAGAAACGCGTACAGCAGGCTGACGGCGAAGGCCGGCGCCGGCGCGACCCGAAAATGCCGCAGCACCGCCAGGGCGGACAGCGTGATGAGCGGAAAGCCGAGCAGGAAATAGACGTTGAAGAGAAGCGCCCAGTTCGAGCTGAAGGCGGAGAGCGCCTTGATGATGAGAAGGTGGATCGCGTCGGCCTGCGGAAAATCGTGGAGCGCGAGCACGCCCGGCGCGCCGAGCTGGGGGTTCGTCAGGTACCAGCCGTTGTCGACGACCGACTTGACCATCATCGAGAAGAAGACGGAGTCGCCCCGGTAGCTGAACGGGACGCGCAGGTCGGCCCGCCAGAGCCGCATCGCCAGGACGGCCTCGACGCAGGCGGCGAGCGCCGCACCGCCGTAACCCAGAATCGCGGCGACGCGCGCACGCGACGGCCGCCCGATCATTGCGGCGAGTATCTCCGATGCGGGGCGGCGTGCCAAGCGACGCCGACGAGGGGAATCGGCCGAATCGAAAACGGCTCACGAATTCGTCGGGCGCCGGTGGTTTCCTTGCGCGTTGTCGTTTTGACGAAAACGGCTGCGCTCTTCTCCTCACATCGAGCTACTGTTTTTCCGTCCCCGCCCCGGACCCCAGCGCGGAGAACTGTGCATGCCTCGTCTGCGTAGCTGTTTTCTGACGATCAGCCTGATCGCGATCGCGGGATGTGCCGCGTCCGAGAACCCGGGCACCGGTGCGGGCGGGGCGGGCACCACCGGCTCATCCGGAACGACGGGCAGCGCGGGCGCCGCCGGATCGGGAACCGGTGCCGCGGGCACGACGGACGCATCCGGTGCGATCGGCAGCGGCGGCACGACCGGCGCCGCCGGCGCCGGCGCGGGAGGCACGGCCGGAACCGGCGCGGGTGGCGCCCGCGGCGGG